>NZ_JBQSWU010000004.1:0-177435 GCF_052377485.1 Glutamicibacter sp. AOP38-B1-38
GAAGTAAGTGAAGTCAGTAATGATGATGGTTTGAGGCCCTTGCACCTGTTGGTGTGGGGGCCTCACCTGTTTAACCCGCGGGTTGGTGCGGGGGTTGGTGTGGGGGTTCTGCCTGGTGGGGTGGAGCCCCTTTTTGCACTTTAACGGTGAGGATCCATAGTCCATACTGAGTGTCTGCCCACATTGCTCCAGATTCTTATGGTAAGGGCAGTTGGCTCCCGTAGACTTGATATAGATGTACATGCCGGACGGCATGGTGAATAGTAAATAGTGAAGTGCATCGCAAATGCGATCACGAAGGTTGCGGTTTTGAGATAGCCGCTGAAGGGGACATTACATGTCTAACGAATTCCGCCGTAGTTCCGAACGCGGACAGGGCGACTTCCGGAACTCAGAATCAAACCGCAACAATTCGCGCGATGGCTTCAAGCGCACTGAAGATAACCGTAGTGGTGGCTTCAAGCGTGATGATAACCGCGGTGGCGGCTTCAAGCGTGACGACAACCGCGAAGGCGGCTTCCGTGGCGGTCGCGATGACAACCGTGGCGGCTTCAAGCGTGACGATAACCGCGGTGGCGGCTTCAAGCGTGACGATAACCGCGAAGGCGGCTTCCGTGGCGGTCGCGATGACAACCGTGGCGGCTTCAAACGCGATGACAACCGCGGTGGCGGCTTCAAGCGTGACGATAACCGCGAAGGCGGCTTCCGTGGCGGTCGCGATGACAACCGTGGCGGCTTCAAACGCGATGACAACCGCGGTGGTGGTTTCAAGCGTGACGACAACCGTGGCGGTGGTTTCAAGCGTGACGACAACCGCGAAGGCGGCTTCCGTGGCAGCCGTGACGATAACCGTGGTGGTTTCAAGCGCGACGACAATCGCGGTGGCTTCAAGCGTGACGATAACCGCGGTGGTGGCTTCAAGCGTGATGACAACCGCGGTGGTGGCTTCAAGCGTGATGACAACCGCGAAGGCGGCTTCCGTGGCAGCCGTGACGATAACCGTGGCGGCTTCAAGCGTGATGACAACCGCGGTGGCGGCTTCAAGCGTGATGACAACCGCGAAGGCGGCTTCCGTGGCGGACGCGACGATAACCGTGGCGGCTTCAAGCGTGATGACAACCGCGGTGACTTCCGAAGCAAGGGCGACCGCCCCGATCGCGGAAGCCGCTTTGACGACCGGGGACCAGAGGCACCTCGCGCTCACAACCCGGGCGACCTGCGAATCTCGAACCGCCCCGACCGTGAGCAGTCGCCAGAAATCGACGAGGACGTTACCGGTAAAGAGCTGGATCGCGTTGCACGCGCCCAGCTTCGCTACCTCGAAGATCGTTCGGCAAGCTGGGTTGCTAAGCACCTTGTAATGGCAGGGCGTCTGCTTGAAGAAGAACCAGAGCTGGCCTACGAGCACACACTGGCAGCTTCCCGTCGTGGCGGCCGTGTTGCGGTTGTCCGCGAAGCAGTTGGCATCGCTGCCTACCACGCAGGCAAATATGCTGACTCATTGCGTGAACTTCGCACTCACCGTCGGATCTCCGGTTCGGACTATAACCTGCCGTTGATTGCCGACTCGTTGCGAGGCCTGGGCCGTGCCGAAAAAGCTATTGAACTTGCTCACTCCGAGGAATGCGCGAATCTGGAAACCGCAGTGAAGGTCGAAATGCATATGGTTGCGGCCGGCTGCTTCGGTGACTTGGGACAACTGGATAAGGCCCTGTCGGAACTGGAGTCCTTGGAGCAGCTAGACTTCAACCGTGCTTATTCCTTCAGCCCTCGTTTGTTCACCGCCTACGCTGATCTGCTTTCCGCAGCTGGACGTGGCGAAGAGTCAAAGCGCTGGTTTGCTCAGGTCGCTACTGCCGAGCGGGCCCTAGGCATCGAGGAAGAAACCGAATCCTTCATTGTGGATCTGGCTCCAGAGATGGACGAAGAGGATGAGCGTCCACGCGCCAAGGACGTTGTTGATGAAAACATCGTCGTCGTAGCTGATGAGGACGATGCTGTCGCAGAGGCCGACTCGGACGAAGCCGAGGAAGACGAAGTTGATGCCAAACTAGACGGCATTGACGAAGACGCCTCAGTTGCCGAGCAGACCGGCATCGATGAAGAAGACGCACTGGTCGAGGTTCAAGCCGAAGAGGCCGACGCCGAGATCGAGACCGAAACCGACTCCCAGAAGTAGGAACTAGTACCGAATGCTGATCTCCGGATTTGATTCTGTGCTTTCCGACCTCGATGGCGTCGTCTATGCGGGTCCCAATGGGATCCCCGACGCCGTCGAGTCGTTGAATGCACTAGCCGAAGTAAACGTCGCCCTGGCGTTCATCACCAATAATGCGGGGCGGTCGCCGATGTCGGTCGCGGCCCACCTGCGTCAGCTTGGTGTGAAAACCGGTGCTGAGCAGGTTTTCGGTTCTGCCGATGCCGGCGCCGAAATGCTGGCACGCGAATTGAACCCGGGCAGCAAGGTCCTAGTGGTCGGGTCCCCGTATCTGCGTGAATGCATTGCGGTGCGGGGACTGGAAGTCGTCGAATCGCACAAAGACGAACCGGTGGCGGTGATCCAAGGCTTCGATCCTAACGTCGCATGGAACGATCTAGCCGAGGCAAGCTATGCCATCAACAACGGCGCCCAGTGGGTTGCCACAAACACGGATCTCACGATTCCGCGCGCCGAGGGCATCGCCCCGGGTAACGGTTCGTTGGTCCACGCGGTAAAACTGGCCACCGGCGTGACCCCACGTGTGGCCGGCAAGCCTGAATCCTATCTATTCTCCCGCGCCGCGGACCGACTCGATTCTCGGCGCCCATTGGTAGTCGGTGATCGTCTGGACACCGATATTCTCGGTGGATATCGGGCGGGGTTCTCAACCGCGCTGGTGCTGACCGGCGTAGATTCCCCGCGTACGGCGCTCGGGGCACCAGTAGCCGAACGCCCAAACTACTTGATTTCAAGCCTCGCGGACCTCTACCGGCCGTATCCGACGATCAAGGTCCTCGGGTACGGGGTTCAAGTCGGCGAGTCCGTAGCTAAGGTGGAAGGCGAATCCATTGAGGTCAACGGGAACGAATCGGACCTGAATGCCTGGCGGGCCGCGTGTCACGCATGGTGGCTGGCTCATTCGCGGCAGCAAGAACATGTCAGCCCAGAAATCCAATTCACCGCCCGCGGATTGGATACCCTGCGACGAGCACAGAGGTGAACGACGTGAACATGGAAACCCCTGGGTCCAAGCCGGTAGTCCACATTGACGACCAGCGGGTAGACGCAACATTATCCTCGCTGGCGCAGCAGGATGTGATCGCGCACGCCGCAGTTTACGAGCAGCTGCTCGATTCCCTCCAAGCCGAACTCAATTCCACGGAGCTCCACGGATGAACCGACTAGATCAGGAACTTGTTTCTCGATCTCTGGCCCGTTCGCGCACCGAGGCCGCAAAGCTCATCGAGGCCCGCCGGGTGCTGCTCGATGGAGTGTGCGTCACCAAGGCTGCTAAAAAAATTCCGATCACGGCCAGGCTCGATGTGCTGGCCAGTATCGGCGAAGAATACGTTTCCCGAGCCGGGCACAAGCTTGCCGGAGCACTAGATGTGTTTACGACCGTCGACCCAATGTCTATGCGCTGTCTCGATGCCGGAGCTTCGACCGGCGGGTTCACCGATGTGCTATTGCGCCGCGGGGCTAAGCACGTAGTGGCAGCCGATGTTGGGCATGGCCAGCTCGTCGATCAGATCCGCCAAGACCGACGGGTTTCGGTTTTTGAAGGGCTTAACGTTCGTTATCTGAAACCCGAAGATATCGGGGGAGAAGTCGACCTTGTAGTGGCAGACTTGTCCTTCATCTCCTTGCGCTTGGTGATCGCTGCGCTTGCGGGAGCGACACGCGCGGGCGGTTCCTTGATGTTGATGGTCAAGCCGCAGTTTGAAGTTGGCCGAGACCACTTGAACCGCACCGGTGTGGTTTCATCTCCCGAGCTACGCCGCAGCGCCATCGAAGGTGTTGTAATATCCGCGCAGGAAGCCGGGCTGGAGCTTTGCGGAGTAGCCCGCAGCCCGCTGCCCGGACAAGACGGCAACGTTGAATTCTTCCTCTGGCTCGGAAAAGTTCCAACCGGTCATCAACAATCGGTCAGTGAAACCGAAATGTGGGACGCGGTTGACTACTCTTAGAAGTGACTTGCTTGTGCGGTGACATACTCAGCGCCAAGCGCATAGCTCGAACCAGAGAGGGGCAGCCTGCCTTGCGACGCATTCTAGTTTTCACCCACACCGGGCGCCAAGAAGCGATCGCCGCGGCCATCGAAACCTGTGGGTTGCTCGATGCGGCAGGTGTGATGCCGGTAATGCGTCAAAAGGATCACGAAGCAGTGCTCGATGCCAGCCACGGGCTGCAGGTTCCGATGGAGATCTTGGACCAGGACTGCACCATCGATGAGGTGGATCTGGGCGTAGTCCTTGGCGGCGACGGGTCGGTGCTGCGCGCCGCGGAACTGGTCCGCCAAGCGCCGTTGCCATTGGTCGGCGTGAATCTAGGGCATGTCGGTTTCCTTGCGGAGGCCGAGCGCTCCGAGCTGGCGAGCACCGTACGGGATCTCGTTTCAGGTGCATATTCCGTCGAAGAGCGGATGACCATCGAGGTTAAGGTGTGGTTGGACAATGTCTGCCTGGCCGAAACTTGGGCGCTGAATGAAGCCGCCGTTGAAAAAGCCAATCGTGAACGCATGATCGAAGTGGTAATCGAGGTAGACGGTCGACCGATCTCCACATTCGGCTGCGATGGCGTCGTGATGGCTACCCCCACCGGATCTACCGCCTATGCGTTCTCGGCTGGAGGCCCGGTAGTTTGGCCAGAGGTTGCCGCGCTGATTATGGTCCCGATTAGTGCGCATGCGCTGTTTGCCAAACCGCTGGTGGTTTCCCCGGACTCGGTTATGGCTGTGGAGACGCTCACTCGTTCAGAGGCCGGTGCGGTGCTGTGGTGCGACGGGCGTCGTACCATCGACCTGCCTCCGGGTGCACGCATCGAGGTTACGCGCAGCGAAATACCGGTACGCATGGCTCGTTTGAACACCACTCCTTTCTCCGAACGTCTGGTGAAGAAGTTTGAATTGCCCATTCAGGGTTGGCGTGGGCCTGCCGACGAGGACGATCGTCGTCCGGCGACCACCGCGCTGCAGGTGACCGGCCCGGGCTTTCAAAGCATTGAGCCGCACCACAAGGACGAACCAAGCATCCCCTTGATAGCACGTGACGAAACTAAGCAGTAGGAAACACGACCCGCAGCAACGATATTAGAACAAACTTACGATTGAGCAAGTACTATTAGGACGAGAACTGGAACGCATGAACTAGAACGACCGGGAGCGGGCTATGATTCAGGAAATTTCGATCTCCAACCTTGGCGTGATCACTAAGGCGACCCTGCCACTGGGGCCGGGGTTGACGGTAGTCACCGGTGAAACGGGTGCGGGTAAGACCATGGTCATCACCGCCTTGTCACTATTGCTTGGACGGCGGGCCGATGCAGGAGCCGTGCGAAACGGCGCCAAGCATGCGCTGGCCGAAGCGGTCGTGCATCTGGAGCCCGACAATCACGTACTTGAATCCGCCACCCATGCCGGCGCGTTTGTGGACGAGGTGGGGGAGAAGAGCGAACTGATCCTCACTCGGTCGCTGTCCGCGCAGGGGCGCTCGAAGGCGACTGTCGGAGGGCGAAGCGCTCCGGTAGGTCTGCTGGCCGAATTGGGCCAAGAGCTTGTCGCGGTGCATGGCCAGTCCGATCAGATCCGTCTGAAGGAAGCCGGCGCGCAGCGCGACGCACTGGACCGTTTTGCTGGCTCGGCCCTTGCCCGCACGTTAAGCAGCTATCAGCGCACCTATCGGCAGTGGCGCGCCGCCAGCAAGGAACTCTCGGCGCTGAAGCAAGACTCGCGAGATCGGGTGCGCGAAGCCGAAAATCTACGACTGGCTCTCGACGAGATCGATTCGCTGGAGCCAATGCCGGGCGAAGACGAACAACTGCGCGAAACCGCAATCAAGCTGGGCAATGTCGAATCGCTGCGTAGCGCCAGCCAGCAGGCCCGCGCGATCGTCGACAGCGAAGATTTTGAGACCCCCGGGATCACCACCCTGGCCGAATCCGCTCGCGGTGTGCTCGCGCAGTCAAGCGGCGATGATCCTGCATTGGCTGCATTTGCCGATCGCGCCGCAGAATTGGGCATTCTCGCCTCTGAGCTCTCTAGCGATATGGCCAGCTATGTTTCGGACCTCGATGAAGAGGGGTCGGAGCGGCTGGCACTGATTGAATCCCGCCGCGCGGAACTGAATAAGCTGCTGCGCAAGTACGCACCAAGCATCGATGAGGTGCTTGCCTGGGCTGATGAGTCCCGACAGCGGCTGGAGCAGCTTGGTTCCGATGACTGCCGCATCGAGGAGCTCGAAAGCACGGTGGTCGAGCTGGAGCAGAAGGCTGCGTCGCTGGCTACCGAACTTTCCGAGTCTCGTCGTAAGGCGGCCGCAAAGCTCTCCAAGCGGGTCAGTGAGGAATTGACGGCGTTGGCCATGCCGGATGCGAGGCTCTTTGTTGAGATCAGTGAATTGCCTGAGCTTGGTGCCTACGGCCAAGACCAGATCGAGATGCTGCTTGCTCCGCACGCCGGCGCCTCGCCGCGGCCGCTGGGCAAGGGGGCCAGTGGAGGCGAACTCTCACGCGTCATGCTTGCCATCGAGGTAGTACTCGCCGCGGTCGACCCGGTGCCAACCTTCATCTTCGACGAAGTCGACTCGGGCGTGGGCGGCAAGGCGGCGGTAAGCATTGGTGAGAGGTTAGCCATGCTGGCCCGCCATGTGCAGGTCATTGTGGTCACACACCTGCCTCAGGTCGCCGCTTACGCAGATCGCCATATCCGGGTGATCAAGACCTCAAATGGAAAATCCACAGCCGGTGCAGGGTTTACCGCCAGCGATGTAATCACCTTGGACGAGTCCGAGCGTGTGCGCGAATTGGCGCGTATGTTGGCAGGTCAGGAGGATTCCGATACCGCGCAGGCGCATGCCGAAGAGCTGCTCGCCGACGCGCGAAAGATGGTCGACGCCCTGGTGACGAAGAGCGCACGATAGATTGCGGAAACGGACTTTGGCATCGCGGTTGCGTGTCGTAGAGTTGCAAAGTGGATGGTCGGTATTCGCGCAAGCGAGCAATGGTGATAGGATGAAATCCCGTGGTGCAGCGTAATTTAACTCGTGATTCTCGGTCGTCTGAAACGACAAAGCATATCTTCGTCACCGGCGGTGTGGCCTCCTCCCTGGGTAAGGGATTGACGGCATCCAGCCTTGGACATCTACTTCGAGCTCGTGGTCTCTCAGTGACCATGCAGAAGCTCGATCCGTACCTGAACGTCGATCCAGGTACAATGAACCCCTTCCAGCACGGTGAAGTCTTCGTTACCGACGATGGCGCAGAAACCGACCTGGACATTGGCCACTATGAGCGTTTCCTGGATGAAAACCTTCCAGGCAGCGCGAATGTGACCACCGGCCAGGTTTACTCAACCGTTCTGGAACGCGAACGTCGCGGCGAATACCTGGGCGATACCGTTCAGGTCATCCCGCATATCACCGATGAGATCAAACGCCGCATGCGTTTGGCCGCCACCGAACCCGGTGCCGGCAAGTCCGCCCCGGACGTGATCATCACCGAAATTGGTGGCACCGTCGGAGATATCGAATCCCAGCCATTCCTTGAAGCGGCCCGCCAGGTCCGCCAGGATATCGGCCGGAAGAACGCCTTCTTCGTGCATGTCTCCCTCGTTCCATACATCGGTCCAAGCCATGAGCTGAAGACCAAGCCAACTCAGCATTCGGTGGCAGCCCTGCGCTCCATCGGCATTCAGCCCGACGCTCTGGTGATCCGCTCGGACCGTGAAATCCCCGACGAGATGCGCGCCAAGCTCGGCCGTACCTGCGATGTGGAAACCGAAGCGGTCATTAGCTGCGCCGACGCGCCAAGCATCTACGAAGTTCCCAAGATCCTGCACTCCCAGGGCCTTGACGCCTATATCGTGCAGACCTTGGAGCTGAAGTTCCGCGACGTGGACTGGGAGGGCTGGGACCGCCTGCTGGACGTGGTGAACAACCCGAAGCATGAATTGACCATCGCCCTGGTGGGCAAGTACATCGATCTGCCAGATGCCTACCTGTCGGTTACCGAGGCGCTGAAGGCCGGTGGTTTCGCCAACGAAGCCAAGGTCAAGATTCGCTGGGTGCCATCGGATGATTGCGACACCGAAGACGGTGCACGCACGTCACTTGAGGGCGTCGAAGCGATCTGTGTCCCCGGTGGATTCGGCATTCGCGGTCTGGAAGGCAAGCTCGGAGCATTGCGCTTCGCTCGCGAAAACCAGATTCCGACCCTCGGCCTCTGCCTGGGGCTGCAGTCGATGGTGATCGAGTACGCCCGCAATATGGCCGACCTGCCAGGGGCTTCCTCGACCGAATTCGATCCAGAATCTTCCACCCCGGTCATCGCGACCATGGAAGAGCAGCTGAACATCGTTGACGGCAAGGGCGATCTTGGCGGCACCATGCGTCTGGGACTGTATGACGCAAAGCTCGCAGCAGGATCGGTTTTGGCCGAAACCTATGGCAAGACCGAGGTCGCAGAGCGACACCGTCACCGCTATGAGGTCAACAACGCCTACCGTGCGCAGCTCGAAGAAGCAGGTCTGGTCTTCTCCGGAACCTCCCCGGATGGCCAGCTTGTCGAGTTCGTGGAACTGCCTAAGGACGTACACCCGTACTACGTCTCCACGCAGGCCCACCCGGAACTCTCCAGCCGCCCAACTCGTCCGCACCCGCTGTTTGCAGGTCTGGTCGCCGCGGCGCTGGCCAAGCGCAACGCCTAAGCGAAACCCGGTTCTAAACCGTCTAAGGTAGTACCAGCAAGGTAATACCAATAGAAGGGCCCGTTCGCGTGGAACCACAACCGATAGCCGATGAACTTTCACCACGAGAGCTCATCGCCAGCGAAACCGTTTATGAAGGACGCATCTGGAATGTCGTCCACGACACGGTGCAGCTTTCGGATGATGGAACCCGCATCGAGCGAGACTACATCGTGCACCCTGGTGCCGTGTCGATTCTCGCCCTCGATGAGCGTGAACGGGTCCTTCTCGTTAACCAATACCGTCATCCGGTAGGCATGCGGCTATGGGAGCTTCCCGCTGGCCTGCTCGATGTGGCAGGCGAGCCGCCGCTGGACGGGGCGAAGCGCGAGCTCTGGGAAGAAGCGGATAGCACCGCGCAGACCTGGTCGGTGCTCACCGACGTGTTCCTCTCTCCGGGATCTTCCTCAGAGGCGTTGCGCATCTTCTTGGCGCGCGATGTGCAGTTGGTGCCGGCGGACCAACGCCATGCACGGACCGAAGAAGAAGCCGAAATCATCACCCGCTGGGTGCCCTTGGACGAGGCTGTTGCCGCAGTGCTCGCCGGGGAGATCCACAACCCCTCGGCGGTCGTCGGCCTGCTGGCAGCGCACGCGGCCCGAGCCACCGGTTATGCCTCGCTACGCGAGGCGAACAGCGCCTTCGAAGCGCACCCGGGGCTGCGCAGCAAAACCTCATCGTAGCGATGAGCAGTCCCGAGCGCGCCGCGGTACCAAGCCCGAAGTCCTCGAAGTTCGCTTCCGAGCTACGCCGCTACTTGCAGCATCTGGCCATCGAACGCGGACTGGCGAAGAATACGCTGGAGTCCTACCGGCGGGATCTGACCCGGTACCAAGAAGCGTTGGAAGCGCGCGGCATCACCGACCCGGCACGCCTCACCGAGAATGAGGTCAGCGGCTACCTGCAGCAGCTGGCCCGAGGGGATGCGGAACACCAGGCGCTGGGGGCGCGTTCGGTCGCCCGGCATACGGTGGCCATCCGGCAGCTGCATAAGTATTGGGAGCTGGAGGAAATCTGCTCCCCGAATCCGGCCCGCGAGGTGCAGCCTCCGGCCGTCGGCCAGTCGCTGCCCAAGGCGATCAGTATTTCTGCCGTCACCCAGATCCTCGACTCGATCGCTCTCGATACCCCCGCGGGGTTGCGCGATCGGGCGATTCTCGAATTCTTGTACTCCACCGGGGCGCGCATTTCCGAGGTCGTCGCCCTGGACGTCGATGACCTGCACTTCGCCGCCGACGCGGTGGTGCGGCTGTTCGGCAAGGGCTCCAAGGAACGCGTTGTTCCGGTGGGCGGATATGCGCAACGCGCGGTGAGCGACTATCTGGTGCGGGCACGTCCGGGGCTGGCCGCCAAAGGCAAGGGCACTCCCGCGTTGTTCTTGAATCAGCGCGGCGGGCGGCTCTCGCGCCAGTCGGTGTGGCTGATCCTGTCCAAAGCCGCCGAACGAGCCGGGATTCCAGGCGATGTTTCCCCGCACACGCTGCGCCACTCTTTCGCCACCCATCTGCTGGAGGGTGGTGCGGATGTGCGCGTGGTGCAGGAGCTGCTTGGCCATGCCTCGGTCACCACCACGCAGATCTACACGAAGGTCACCGTCGATTCACTGCGGGAGGCGTACCTCTTCGCGCACCCGCGTGTGAACTAGCGGTGCGGAGACCAGCGTGATGGTGACCCAGCCGCAACCCGTCGCGCTCTTGGCGCTGCTGCACGAAGGCACCCGGGGCACCGAGCTGCTATTGGGACGCAAGCTGCGCGGCTTTGGGCAGGGGAACATCGTGCTGCCGGGAGGAAAGATCGATCCCGGGGAGTCTGCGCAGCACGCTGCGATGCGGGAGTTCCGCGAAGAGACCGGGGTTTGTGTGCAATCGGCAGATCTGACGTTCGCCGCCCGGGTGACCTTTACTTTTCCGGCGAATCCGCGCGCGAATATGGACTGTGCGGTCTTCACTGCGCGAATCGCCAGCGGGATGCCCGTGCCCAGCGAGGAACTTGAACCGTTGTGGTTCCCTGTCGGCGAACTGCCGGTGAGGCAGATGTGGGAGGATTCCCCGCTCTGGCTCCCGGCCTTGGCTGCAGGGGAGCGGTTCACCGCGAAGATCATTCTGGCGGCGGATAATCTGGCGGTGCAATCGATCGATTTCGAGCCCTGGGGCTAGCCTATTTTCGACGCGTCGGATGGAAACGTGGATTGGGGCAGCGGAGAACCGGATCCGCGCGGATCGTGGCTTTCGGCTTCGAAAATCAGAAGGTCGCCCGGCTGGCAATCCAGGACCTGGCACAGCGCTTCCAGTGTGCTGAAGCGCACCGCCTTGGCACGTCCATTCTTCAGGACCGCAAGATTGGCCGGGGTGATGCCGATCCGCTCGGCCAATTCGCCGACCGCCATTTTGCGTCGGGCAAGCATCACATCGATATCCACTCGGATGGCCACTAAATCACCCCGCCCAACTCGGTGCGTAGCAGGGCCGCTTGGGCTTCGGTGCTCGCCGCCTGCGACAGCAGGTGGCGCAGCACCAAGACGATCAGGGCAATGCCCGCTAGCAGGACACCGAATCCGCCGACCAGGAGCACTACGCCGGGAGCCACCGCCTCGCCCGGGGCCATGATCGTCCCGAGGATGAATGTCAGCACCGCCCCGGAGGCAATTGCAGTGATGATGATGTTGACGAATTTGAATGAGGCGTGGGTGAAGACCGTTCCGCGGCGCACCCGGGCGACCAGTTTCCAGACGCAGACGCAGCAGATCTGAACGATCAGCAGGGCCAGTACCGCGTAGCTGAACAATGAGATGCGCAGGTAGGCGAACTCTGCTGGACGGTCCGCCAGCTCCATGGCCGCCAGGGGGATCATGAAGCATTGGATGAAGAGCGAGCCGAGGACTACCAGCCCCAGCACGATTCGCAACGCCAAAGTGCTCAATTTACCCATGTGACACTCTCCAATTGTCGCTTAGCGATGTATACCTATCGAAAAACAATAGACTGAACGTGCCGGAAACGCAAGAGCGGGGTCGGACCCGTAGGTCCGACCCCGCCGAATGAACCGTAGCTGCCCTAGGTGTTTACAGGGCGCGCTGCTCCGGGCCGTTGTATGCGGACAGCGGTCGGATCAGCGCGTTGGAGGCGCGCTGTTCGAAGATGTGAGCGGTCCAGCCGGTGATTCGCGCCGCGATGAAGATCGGCGTGAACATTTCGGTGTCGAAGCCCATCAGGTGGTAGGTCGGGCCCGCCGGATAGTCGAGGTTCGGCTTGATCGCCTTCGCCTCGTCCATCGCGGATTCCAACCCGTCGTACAGGCCGAGCATTTCGGAGCGATCGTAGTGCTCGATCATCTTATCCAGCGCGGCCTTCATGGTCGGCACGCGCGAGTCGCCATGCTTGTAGACGCGGTGGCCGAAGCCCATGACCTTTTTCTTTTCGGCCAGGGCTTGCTCCATCCACGTCTTGGCGCGGGCTGCGGCATCCTTGCGCGACTCGTTCTTGTCGATTCCGATCTCGTCGAAGGTGTGCATCACCGCCTCGTTGGCGCCGCCGTGCAGCGGACCCTTCAGGGCGCCGATGGCGCCGGTGACCGCCGAGTGCAGATCCGCGAGCGTCGAGGTGATCACTCGTGCGGTGAAGGTGGAGGCGTTGAAGGAGTGCTCCGCGTAGAGCACCATCGACACGCGGAACGCGTCGACGACCGCCGGGGCGGCTTCCTCGCCGAAGGTCATCCACAAGAAGTTCGCCGAGTAGTCCAGGTCCTCGCGCGGAGGTACCACTTCCTGGCCGCGGCGGCGGCGCTGATCGTAGGCGACGACCGCCGGGAAGGCGGCGAAAAGCTCTTTCGCCTTGCGCAGTTCCGCCTCGGGGGAGGAATTCTCCGCCTCCAGGTGGTTCGCGCCGATCACCGAGACGGCGGTGCGCCCGACATCCATCGGGTGGCAGTCGGTGGGCAGCAGGTCGATGGCTGCCTTCACCCGCGGATCGAGCGCACGATTAGCCCGCTCAAAGGCGCAGAATTCGGTCAGCTCCGACTCGCTGGGCAGCTCGCCGGTCCAAAGCAGCAACGCGACCTCTTCAAAGGACTTGTTCGCCGCGAGATCCTGCACGGGGTAGCCGCGGTAGAGCAGCGAGTTGGTGTCCGGATTGACCTTGGAGACGGCCGTGTAGTCCACGACGACCCCTGCTAGGCCCTTCTTGATTTCCTCGGTGGTGGTCATGAGTTCATCCTCTTCGTTGATGGATTCCCGTGCTAGAGGTTCGAGTTGTTGGTATCGATGTCCAGGGTGGGGACTTGGAAGTTGAAGATCCCGGTGTCGAACCGGTTGTACGCCTCGTAGTCGACAAGCTCGTAGAGGCGTGACCTAGTTAACATGTTATCCACTTCGCGCTCCTGAGTCCCATCCTCGCTGATTGCGTCGAGCACACGCTCGGCGGCGCCCATGGCGCTGCGCAGCAAGGTCACCGGGTAGATGATCAGCGCGACGCCCGCGTCGGCAAGCTCCTGGCGGTTGAACAGCTCGGATTTGCCGAACTCGGTCATATTCGCCAGCACCGGCACGTCGACCGCGTTGCAGACCGCTTCGAATTCCGCAACGTTCTTCATCGCCTCGGGGAAGATCGCATCCGCCCCGGCGTCGACCATCGCCTTGGCCCGGTCGATCGCCGCGTCCAGTCCCTCGACCGCGCGGATGTCGGTGCGCGCCATAATCAGGAAGTTTTCATCGATGCGTGCGTCCGCGGCGGCGGCGATGCGCTTGAGCATGGTGTCAGTGTCCACCACGTTCTTGCCGTCCAGGTGGCCGCAGCGCTTCGGGTTGAACTGGTCCTCGATGTGGCAGCCGGCCAGGCCGGCGTATTCGAGTTCCTGGATGCTGCGGGCCACGTTCATCGGCTCGCCGAATCCGGTGTCCGCGTCCACGATCGCCGGCAGGTCCGTCATCCTGGCGATCTGCCCGGCGCGGGTGGCCACCTCGGTCAACGAGGTCAGCCCGATGTCCGGCAGGCCCAGGTCGTTGGCGAGCACCGCGCCGGAGATGTAGACCCCGTCGAAGTTCTTCTCGCCGATCAGCTTCGCCGAGAGCGGGTTGAACGCCCCGGGGAACTGGCGGGCGGCACCCGGGGTGAGCATTTCGCGCAGCGCGACCCGCTTCGCGGCGGGGGTGAGAGTTGAGTACAGCATGTTAGAACAGGCCCTTCGGTGCGTTCGACTGGTCGATCACTCCGGTGGCGGCGACGATGTTCAGCTGTTCCAGCTCGCCGGCGCCGAGGTTTTCCAGGTTTTCGGCGGCCGCGATGAAGCGGTCGATCTCCTGCTCGTCGACCAGACCGGCAGCCAGGGTACGGAACTTGTTGACGTACTGCTCGCGGGCGAACGGGCGGGCACCCAGCGGGTGCGCGTCGGCAACGGCGATCTCATCGGTGATCACGGTGCCGTCGTTCAGCGTGATTTCGACGCTGCCGCCGAAGGCCTTCTCCGCGATGTCCAGCGAGTGGTAGCGGCGGGTCCATTCGGCATCTTCTTCGGTGGTGACCTTGTGCCACAGCTCGACGGTATCCGCGCGTCCGGCACGTTCCGGGGCGTAGGAGTCCACGTGGTGCCAGGCGCCGTCCTGCAGCGCGACGGTGAAGATGTAAGGGATCGAGTGGTCCAGGGTTTCACGCGAGGCGGTCGGATCGTACTTCTGCGGGTCGTTGGCGCCGGAACCGATCACGTAGTGGGTGTGGTGGGAAGTCTTGATCAGCACCGAGGCCACGTTCTTCGGATCGGTGGCTTCCGGGTGCTCACCGTGCAGCTTGCGGGCCAGGTCGATCCAGGCTTGCGCCTGGTATTCGGCGGAGTGCTCCTTGGTGTAGGTGTCCATGATCGCGCGCTTGGCCTCGCCGGCCTCGGGCAACGGCACCTCGTAGGCGGCGTCCTTGCCATCGAGCATCCAGGCGATCACGCCGTCTTCGCCTTCGTAGATGGGGACCGGGGAGGTCTGCCCGCGCATTGCGCGGTCGGCGGCCTCGACGGCCATCTTGCCGGCGAAGGCCGGGGCGTGGGCCTTCCACGTGGAGATCTCGCCCTTGCGCGACTGGCGGGTGGCGGTGGTGGTGTGCAGGCCCTGGCCGACGGCCTGGAAGATCGTTTCCAGATCCAAGCCGAGCAGGGTGCCGATGCCGGCGGAGGCCGAGGGGCCCAGATGGGCTACGTGGTCGATCTTGTGCTTGTGCAGGCAGATCGCCTTGACCAGGTCGACCTGGATCTCGTAGCCGGTGGCGATGCCGCGGATCAGGTCCTTGCCCGAGGCCCCGGTGTGCTGGGCGACGGCGAGGATCGGCGGGATGTTGTCGCCCGGGTGGGAGTATTCGGCCGAGAGGAAGGTGTCGTGGTAGTCCAGCTCGCGCACGGCCACGCCGTTGGCCCAAGCCGCCCATTCGGGGGAGACCTTCTCGGTGATGCCGAAAACGTTGGCGCCCGCCCCACCGGTGGACGGCGCGTGGGCCAGTGCCTGGGTGCGGGCGGCGATGATCGGGCCGCGGTTCAGCGAGGCGATGGCTACCGAGGCGTTGTCGATGATGCGGTTGATGATCATGTCGGTGACCTCGGCGGTGACCTCTACCGGGTCGACCGCGACGGTTGCGATCTTGTGGGCAAGCTGATCCTCGCGGGCCAGATTTTCCTCGGAGCGGTAAACGCGAACTGGATGATTGATCATGGTGTCCTTTCAGAGGCGACCGCGTGGGTCATGATGTGTTCAAAGGATTGGTGCAGGTGCACGGTGGTGGCCGCCGCGGCGACCTCGGATTTGCCTGAGGCGATGGCCCGGGCGATCGCCGCATGCTCTCCGGCGGATTGCTCTAGCCGTTCGGGGTTGTCCTTGGCCAGCCGGCGCACCCGTTGCAGGTGGACGCGCAGCGTGCGCAGCGCGTTGGACAGGTAGGCGTTATTTGCTGCGTCGTCGATCATTTCGTCGAGTTCGCCCACCAGCTCGTAGTAGCCCTCGGTGGGGGTGCTTGCACGCAGCTGCCTAGCGGCCGTTTCGAAGCGCCGCGCCAGCTCGGCGAAGGCCTCGCTCTGGCTTGAGCGGGCCGCGAGCCGCGCGCTTTCGCACTCCAGCGCCCGGCGCAAGACGAACAGGTCCTCGACGTGGGATTCGGAAACCTCGGAGACGATCGCACCGCGCCCGCGCTGCTGCACCGCCAGCCCGTCGGCAACCAAGCGGGCCAGGGCTTCACGCACCGGGGTTCGGGAGACTCCGAGCCTGGCCGACTGCTCCACCTCGGCGAGCACCGTGCCCGGTGACAAGCGCCATTCGACGATGTCTCGGCGCAGGCTCTCGTAGACCTTATCGCTTGCTTTCATGGTTCGATTGTATACACGAATAGCAAAAAAGCGACAGTAGGTCCGAATACTTTTCGTTAAATAACGAGAAATGTATACATAAGACTTGCGAACATGTGACTGCGCTCATACGCTTGGAATCGAAGCTACCGCACAGCCGCCGGGTGATGACGCCCGGCCCCAGGAGGGAAACATGGCACAGGAATACCGTCAGGCCTTTGAACTGGCCGCTACCGATCCGGCCGCGTTCTGGCTCACCGCCGCACAAGATGTCCAATGGGATAGGGAACCCACCCAAGCCGTCGACGACTCGAAGGCGCCGTTGTACAACTGGTTCCCGGACGGCGAGCTTAACCTGTCGGCCAATGCGCTGGATCGGCATGTGGCTGCCGGGCGCGGAGACGCCACGGCATTGGTCTACGACTCGGCAATGCTGGGGACGAAGACCGAGTACAGCTACAGCGAACTGCTTCGCGAGGTGGAAATCTTCGCCGGCGTGCTCAAATCCCGTGGGGTGGAAACCGGGGACCGCGTACTGATCTACCTGCCGATGATCCCGCAGGCGGCCATCTCCATGCTCGCCTGCGCGCGGCTCGGTGCGGTGCACTCGGTGGTCTTCGGCGGATTTGCGCCCAAGGAACTGGCCGCGCGCATCAACGACTGCGCGCCGGTCGCCATCGTCACCGCCTCCGGCGGCATCGAACCCTCGCGGCATATCGAATACCTGCCGGCCGTCGCCGAAGCGCTGGCGCTCGCCGACAAATCGGTGCGCGATGTCATCGTCGCCCACCGCGAAGGCTTTGCGCATGCGCCCGGTGAATACCAGAGCGCGGCGGGGGTGAACTGGCTGGATTGGGACGAGCTGGCCAAGCTCGCGCAGCCGGCCGGGCCGGTATCGGTTCCCTCCACGCATCCGCTGTACGTGCTGTACACCTCCGGGACCACCGGGGCACCGAAGGGCGTGGTGCGCGATACCGGCGGCTACGCCACCGCGCTGCAGTATTCGATGAATGCGATCTACGACGTGCACCCGGACGATGTCATGTTCACCGCCTCGGATGTGGGCTGGGTGGTGGGGCACTCCTACATCGTGTATGCCCCGCTGATCGCCGGGGCCACCTCCGTGCTCTACGAGGGCAAGCCGATCGGCACCCCGGACGCGGGCGTGTTCGGGCGCATCATCGAGGACCACAAGGTCACCACGATGTTCACCGCGCCGACCGCCCTGCGCGCGGTGCGCAAGGCGGACCCTTCCGGTGCCATGATCGCCTCCCACGACCTGTCCACGCTGCGTGCGCTCTTTGTCGCCGGAGAGCGGCTGGACCCGGACACCTACCATTTCGCGGTGGACCTGCTGGGAATCCCGGTGGTGGATAACTGGTGGCAGACCGAAACCGGCTGGCCGATCGCCTCGAACCCGCTGGGGTTGGAGGAGCTGAGCGCCAAGGCCGGCAGCCCGACCACCCCGGTCCCCGGATTCAACGTGGAGATCCGCGACGCACTGGGTGAATTGGTGCCCGCCGGTGCCGAGGGGAACATCGTGATCAAGCTGCCGCTGCCGCCGGGCGCGCTGACCACCCTGTGGGGCAACGACCAGCGGTTCATCAACACCTACCTGAGCCAGATCGAGGGCTTCTACCTGACCGGCGACTCGGGATTCCTGGACGAAGACGGGTATCTGTTCGTGATGGGCCGCACCGATGACGTGATCAACGTGTCCGGGCACCGGTTGTCCACCGGGGCGATGGAACAGGTGCTGGCGAGCCATCCCGCGGTGGCCGAATGCGCGGTGATCGGCATCAGCGACGCGCTCAAGGGGCAGCGGGCCAGCGGCTACGTGGTGCTCAAAACCGGCGTCGACACCGATGAGGAGACGCTGAAGAAGGAGATCGTCGCGCTGGTGCGCCAGCACATCGGCCCGGTCGCCGACTTCCGCGAGGTCACCGTCGTCGCCGGACTGCCTAAAACCCGTTCGGGCAAGATCCTGCGCAAGACCATGCGGCAGATCGCGGACGGCAAGGACTACACGGTGCCCTCGACCATCGAAGACCCCACGGTGCTCGATGACCTGACCCGGTACCTGCGTCCGCAGGCCTAGCCCGGAACCTCCGACGGTTAACGCTGTAAGGGCCTGGCCCCGCAGAAATTCTGCGGGGCCAGGCCCTTGCCTTGTGCGTGGATAAAGTCCTAAGACGAGCACCATCGAGATCGCCAACCAGGCCGCGCAGTCGGTCACCATTTGCCTCTGGAATCACAGCGAATCGTGCCGAACACCGCGAGAAAAGGTGGCGGAAACCTTATTCCGCCACGGACGGCGCTAGCTCGAATTGTGCCGGTATTCGAATTCCGGCCGCCCGCGGGTGCCGTGCCGAGGTTGCTTCACCGCCGAATTGGACATCGCCAGATGCTCCAAGTAGCGGCGCGCCGTCACCCGCGAGAGCCCCAGTTCTTCGCCGAGCTCGGTGGCCGAGAAGGCTCGGGCGGGGCTGGCTGCCAGATGGGTGCGCACCTGCTCCAGGGTTTGGCTGATCAGCCCCTTGGGCAGGGACACCGAGGCGCTGGTGGTGCGCAGCGCGGAAAATGCGGTATCGATGGAGGCCTGCGAGGTGGAGGAGCCGGTGGAACGCATGGTGGCGATGAACGCCCGGTGGTTTTCGAGTTTTTCGGCAAACACCGCGAAGCTGAAGGGCTTGATCAGGTACTGGGTGATGCCGGTGGCCACGGCCGAACGCACTACCGCCAAGTCCCGAACCGCGGTGATCGCGATGATGTCCAGCGTGTAGCCGCGCCCCCGCATGCGCCGGGCCACGTCGATGCCGTGCAGATCCGGCAGGGTCATATCCAGCAGGACCAGATCATAGGGCGTGCCGGCGGCGTGCGCCTCGGCCAGCAATTGCAGGGCGCCGTGCCCATTGGCCGCGATGGCTCCGGTGCGGAAGCCCGGCACCCGATCCACATAAGTGGCGTGGGCGCGTGCGGTTTCCGGTTCGTCGTCGACCACCAGCACCAGGAATTCGGCGGTCGGCTCGGTGTGGCTCACGCGTGCTCCTCCTTGGGCGGTACCGGCAGGGTAACGGTGAAGATCGCACCGGCGTCGTTGTCTATCGTCATTGTTCCATGAAGCCGCGCCACCGCCTGCTGGACGAGGGCCAAACCGAGCCCGCGCGGTGCGCTGCCCTGCTTGGTGCTCACCCCGAAGCGCAGCAGGTTCTCCAAGAATTCGGGTTCGATGCCCGGGCCGGAGTCGGCCACCGCGATGATGGCCTCGTCCTCAAGGGCAGTGACCTCCACCCAGACGGTGGATTCCGCGGTGCCCACCGAGACGTCCAGCGCATTGTCGAGCAGGTTGCCCACGATGGTGACGATGTCCGTGGCGTGGAAGGTGTCCGGACGCACCACGCCTTCGGCGCTGATGCTCAGCGTCACCCCGCGCTCGTGCGCCTGGGCGGACTTGGCCACCAGCAAGCTGGAGAGGTACACATCGTCGATATTGCGCACGATCGCGTCGGTGAGCGCCTGGGAGTGCTGCCGGTCGTCGACCGCGAAGGCCAGCGCCTTGTCCGAGCTGCCGTTTTCGATGAGGGTGGCGATGGTGTGCAGGCGGTTTGCATGTTCGTGGGTTTGCGCGCGCAGGGCGGTGGAGAAGGTCTTCAGCGACTGCACCTCGCCGGTCAGCTCCTGCACCTCGGTCAGATCCCGCAGGGTGAGCACCTGCCCGGTGGGCGGCTGCACGCGCAGCCAGCGCAAGGGCAGGCGGTAGCGGCCGGGCAGCTGGGTGCCGGTCAGCCGGGCGTTGCTCTGCGACACGGCGAGCACCGATCCGTGGCCCAGATGGATTTCATCGCGGGCGGCTCGGCCGCCGGCCATCAGCTCGCGCAGGGTGTCGGGCAAGCCGGCGTCGGCCAATTCCAACCCGCCGGACGGGGTCTGCGCCGGAAGCTGCAGCAGCCGGGCCGCCTCGGAGTTGTAGAGCACGATGCGGTGCTTGCGATCCAGCAGGATCAGCCCCTCGCGGACCGAATGCAGTGCGGAGAAGTAGAAGGCGTAGAGCCGGCGCAGCCCGTGCGGGCCGAAGCCGAGGGTGGCGCTCTGGATGTACCGGGAGAAGGACCAGGAGGTAAAACCGGCCAAGAGCAGGGCGAAGAGCGAAACCAGCAGGATCTGCGGGAGCTCCTCGCGGTAGAGCACCTGCAGGCTCTCCAGGGTGATGCCGGTCGCGACCATGCCGACCAGGGTGCCGTCCGCGGCGTAGACCGGGGCGATGGTGCGCACCGAGCGGCCGAGGGTTCCCACCGCTTGCTCCGAATAGACCTGCCCGCGCAGCGCCTGCGAGGTGGAACCGGAATAGCGTTTGCCCAGTTGTGCTGGATTCGGGTGGGTCACGCGCAGCAGGTCCGGTGTCATGATCGTGATGAAATCTATCGTCGGCGCGTGGGACAAGATGTCCTGGGTGTAAGGCTGCAAGCCGGCGCCGGGGTCCGGCTGCTGCAAGGCGTCTACCACAAACGGGTCGTTGGCCAAGGTGGTGGACACCGTGGCCACGGTCGATTGGCGTACATCGAGCACCACCCGGGCCTGCTGCTGGTAGGAAGCGATGCCCAGCCACACCACCACCACGATGACCAGCAGCATCTGCGCGGCGAATATTCGTGCGGCGAAGGACCAGCCGTCGCGGGTCAACGGGACCGGCGCATTGGCAGCGGCACCCTCCTGCGGGTTGCTGGCCATCTGGCTGACTCCTTCGTCGGGGAAGTTTAAGTTTCGGCTGTGTGAACAATATGAACGCAATAGAGAGGCGGATCACTTTGGCGCGCACGATGGGACAAGAACGATTTTACGCGCCAGCCCGATAATGACGTTGAGCTGGCCCCTCGGCATATTAAGGCTGGAATCTCCATGGCTGTCACAGAACAAGTTCCGCAGGACCCTGCGTCGCAGGCACCGGTCAAGAAAAAGGACCGCACCCACTGGCTCTACATCATGGTGATCGCCGCCGTGGTGCTCGGCGCGGCCGTCGGGCTGATCGCCCCGGACCTCGGCAAGGCGCTGAAGCCGCTGGGCACCGGCTTCGTTGCGCTGATCAAGATGATCATCGCACCGGTCATCTTCTGCACCATTGTCCTAGGCATCGGCTCGATCGCCAAAGCAGCCACTGTGGGCAAGGTCGGCGGTCTGGCGCTGCTGTACTTCATGACCATGTCTACTTTCGCGCTGGCCCTGGGCCTGCTGGTGGGCAATCTGATCCACCCCGGCGAAGGCCTGGAGCTCAAGCCCTACGAGGCCGGTGCCGGAGGCGCCGAGAATCCGACCGTCGCCTTCTTGCTGGAACTGATTCCCGGTGATCTGCCGGTGCTGCCAACCCTGGTCCTGGCGCTCATCGTCGGCTTCGCCCTGCAGTCCATGGGCAAGTCGGGCGAGCCGGTGCTGAACGGCATCAAGAGCATTCAGCAGGTCGTCTTCCGCATTATGATGATGATCATGTGGGTTGCTCCACTGGGTGCCTTCGGCGCAATCGCCGCCGTGGTCGGCGCCACCGGCTGGGCCGCCATCGGCTCGATGGCCATCCTGATGGGCGCGTTCTACCTGACCTGTGCGGTGTTCATCGTGGTCATCCTCGGAACTATTCTGCGCCTGGTCACCGGCCTGAACATCTTCTCGCTGCTGAAGTACCTGGCCCGCGAATACCTGCTGATCTTCTCCACCTCGTCCTCCGAGTCGGCGCTGCCGCGCTTGATCGCCAAGATGGAGCACGTCGGTGTCTCGAAGCCGGTAGTGGGCATCACCGTGCCAACCGGCTACTCCTTCAACCTCGACGGAACCGCGATCTACCTGACCATGTCCGCGCTGTTCGTCTCCACCGCCATGGATATGCCGATGAACCTCGGCCAGCAGGTCGGCCTGCTGCTGTTCATGATTATCGCTTCCAAGGGCGCGGCCGGCGTCACCGGTGCGGGGCTGGCCACATTGGCCGCCGGACTGCAGGCGCACCGTCCGGAACTGCTTGGCGGCATGGGCGTGATCGTGGGCATCGACAAGTTCATGTCCGAGGCTCGCGCACTGACCAACTTCACCGGTAACGCGGTGGCCACGTTGCTGATCGGCAAGTGGACCAAGGAACTGGACATGGGGCAGGCCCGCGCGGTGCTTGCCGGCGACCGCCCGTTCGATGAGCTCTCCATGAATCCAGACGCCCACTAGTCTCGATTGATGCATAACCCAAAAAGTCCGCGGTTCCTCTAAAGAGGAACCGCGGACTTTTTCGATGTTGGCGTGTTGTCTTTATGCCGCGGAATTCAGGGCAGCGGAATGACCAGGGCTCCGGCGAGAACTACGCGATTTCCGTCGGGATCCTCCAGCTGCAGGATATGCGCGCCTCCGCCCAATTGCGGACCCTGATGCGCGATTCCGGTCTCAAGCAGACGAGCGGCTTCTGCATCAAGGTCGGACTCATCGAGCACGATGGTCGAGTTGCCAGCACGGTCAGGTTCGGACCAAACCTGCACCCCGTAACCTACTCCAAGATGCCATTCCAGCAAGCCAGGCATGGGCCGGTGATCCGGTTCGCGACCGAATAAGACGGTGTACCACTCTTCGGCACGTGCAAGATCGGTGACCGTGCAATTGGCAAGTATTCCTTTGATCATGGCTCTGTCCTTCGTTGCTGGATTCTGCACCGTGGTGTTCCAGTCGAACACGGGAGCTGAACTGCTGCAAGCCTTTTGAGCCGGGCGGTTTTCAAACTACGGGATTGGATTCTCTTCGACGCGACGGCCAAGGAATGCTACGAGCCTTTCGATCGCCGGCGCATCATCTGCGATGGCCTGCACCGGATCGAAGCGCCCGGTTCGGGGCTGATCTGCGAGCTGGCGCCGAACGAACTGCAAAGATTGTTCGGCCAAGTCCTCTAGTGGCTCGAGTTGCTGGCCGGTGGCTTGGGCAAGATCCCAGCCGTGCGCGAGCAGGTCGTACATGCGTATCTGCAACCGCTCCTGTCCGGTGGCCGAACCCATGGGGCTCTGATAACTGCGTTCAAGGGCTCCGGGATGATCGAAGGCGGCGAGCAGCCGGGTGGACGAATCGAGGTAGGCGGCAAGCGAATCATCGCCCAGGACGTCGGTCGTGCGCTGCGGCGGTGACTGCTCGGTCATGAGGGCGGTAAAGACGAGGTTCATGCCGACCAGGTGCGCGATCAGCTCGCGCACCGTCCAATCGGTGCATGGGGTGGGCGCCGAGTACTCTCCGGACTCAGTGCCTTTGATGAGTTCCGCGACCGAGGAAAATGCGCGCTCAAGCTGTTTGACGGTTAGCTGCTGTGGTGTGCTCATGATTCCTCCAGATGATTCACATGGCCAGGTGGCGATGGGTGCGCGACATCCATAGATGAAGTTTCCCGAAGCAGTTTATCGATAACAACGCCAGAGGGCGGATGTTCTAGTGCGGAGATCGGGGAGTCGATGGGCTGACAGGCAATTATTTGGTGAAAGAATCGTGATGCAGCCATCGTCGAGCCTTGATTGCGAAGCACACCGGATTGAGCACTGAGCACATCGCCCTGCCGGCCGGTGCATGGGTGGCGAAATGCCCACGTGTTCTTCGGCTGCGGCTGGCCCGAGAGGCATTCAGCTCCCTTACAACATTTGAGTTAAGGTTCAAGGTAAAGGCTCGCCGTATGAGAACCGCAAACCCGAGAATTTTTGAACCGAACCGTTAACCTTTAACCAAGTACATCGTCCGATCCGAACGGGAAGTGTGGTTCACCCATCGTGAGCGAACAGCAGGGAAGCAAACAGCGCGGCACAGGAATGCTCAAGGAGCCCCGCCCGCTCGGTCCCACCGGTAAACCGCTAACCGAATTCCCGACCCCGCAAGAACTTCCATCGCACGGCCCGGCGCGGGTGATCGCGATGGTTAACCAGAAGGGTGGCGTGGGTAAAACCACCTCCACCATCAACTTGGCCGCCGCGCTCGCCGAATACGGCCGCAAGGTGCTGCTGGTGGACTTCGATCCGCAGGGTGCGCTCTCCGCAGGCTTCGGCATGAATCCACACGAGCTGGACATGACCGTCTACAACGTGCTGATGGACCGTAAAACCGATATCACCGATGCGATCCGCAGCACCGAGGTGGAGAATATCGATCTGTTGCCGGCCAATATCGATCTCTCCGCCGCCGAGGTGCAGCTGGTCAATGAGGTCGCTCGCGAGCAGGCGTTGGAACGCGCGCTGCGCAACGTGATCGACGACTACGACGTGGTGCTCATCGACTGCCAGCCCTCCCTGGGGTTGCTGACCGTCAACGCGTTGACCGCGGCGCACGGCGTGATCATCCCGCTGACCGCGGAATTCTTCGCGCTGCGTGCGGTGGCACTGCTGATGGAAACCATCGACAAGGTCAAGGACCGGCTGAACCAGGTGCTCGAGGTCGACGGCGTGGTGGCCACCATGTACGACGCCCGCACCCTGCACAGCCGCGAGGTCATGTCCCGCCTGGAGGAAGCCTTCGGGGACAAGCTCTTCGAGACGGTTATCAAGCGCACCATCAAATTCGCCGATGCCAACGTCGCCGCCGAACCGATTACCACCTATGCGGGCAATCACCCTGGCGCCGTGGCGTACCGGAATCTCGCGAAGGAACTGATCTACCGTGGTGGCGCCCCTTAATGAGCGCGCAGGCCACCGAAAAAACCGCCACCGACCCATCCGCCACGGATGAGACGGCTGGCGGTTTTCGGCTTGCACTGGAAAATTTCAACGGCCCCTTCGACGTGCTGCTGCACCTGATCACGCAGCGCGAAATGGACATCACCGAGGTGGCGCTGGCCGAGGTCACCGACGAATTCATCGCCTATCTCAAGGAGCTGCAGGGCGCCGGGGACGGGCTGAAGCTGCTCGACGAGACCACCGAATTCCTGGTGGTCGCCTCCACGCTGCTCGATCTCAAGGCGGCCCGGCTGCTGCCGCGCGGCGAAATGGCCGACGAGGAAGACTTCGAACTGCTCGAAGCACGGGATCTGCTCTTCGCCCGGCTGCTGCAGTACAAGGCGTTCAAGCACGCCGCGGAATTCCTCGGGCAGCGCTACCACGAGGAATCGGCGCGCCGGCCGCGAGAGGTGTCGCTGGAGCCGCAATTCGCCGCGCTGCTGCCGGAGCTGATCTTCAACATCGGCCCGGAGAAATTCGCGCAGCTCGCCGCCACGGCTCTGATCCCGAAGCCAGAGCCGGTGACCGAGGTAGGGCTTTCGCACCTGCACGGGGCGAATGTCACCATCGGCGCCGAGGCGGAGGTGATCACCGCGATGCTCACCGAGCGCGGCACCTTGGATTTTGCGGCGCTGATCGCAGACACCAGCGAACAGTTGGTCGTGGTGGTGCGTTTTCTGGCATTGTTGGAGATGTTCAGGCAGAAGGTCATCGTATTCGCGCAACAGGATCCGCTGGGCCGGCTGGAGATTTCGTTGGCCGGCGAGCAGGACTTTGACGTCCAAGCGGTGCAAGATAGCTACGAGGGGAGTGCTGGTGAGCCAGATCATGAGTGAGATTGCACCCATCGACGAGCTCCCCGGAGGGCTCAAATCGGGGCTCGAAGCGGTGCTGATGGTCGCCGATTCGCCCGTATCAACGGCACGTTTGGCCGAAATCTTCGAGCTGCCGGTAGCCCGGATTGCCACCACCTTGGAAGAGCTGGCGACCGAGTATGATGGTAAAGATCGTCCGCGTGGATTTGAACTACGCCGTGTCGCCTCTGGCTGGCGCTTTTATACGCGGACCGATTACGCCGATTTCGTCTCCAGTTATGTGCTCGACGGGCAAACAGCACGCCTTTCGCAGGCCGCCCTAGAAACCCTGGCTGTCATCGCTTACCGACAGCCGGTCTCGCGTGGACGTATTTCGGCGATTCGAGGCGTTAACGTCGATTCGGTGGTGCGCACACTGCTGACTCGGGGGTTGATCACGGAGTACCCGGAAATTGGCGACGGCGGAGCGACGCTGTACCAGACTACCGAGTACTTCCTGGAACGACTGGGACTGGGCACGCTGGAGGAACTTCCGGCGCTCTCCCCGTATCTTCCCGGAGTAGCCGACCTTGAATCGCTCGATTCGGCAACCTACGACGATTAGGCATCCGCGTATATAACGGATGCCGACCGGACACCAGATGCGTCCCGCTTGGCTGAGCGGTGCGCCCGCGATACGTAACAGACAAGGGAAGTACGAACCATGAACAAGGGTTCCTCGGCACCGCGCAATCCGCGTGGCCCCAAGAGCTTCGGCGGCAAGTCCGCCGGCAACAAGTCCTACGGCGAGAAGTCGTACGGCAACCGCTCCGATAACAACAAGTCCTATGGCGAGAAGTCGTACGGCAATCGTTCCGAGGGCGGTCGTTCCTCCGGCGAGAAGTCGTACGGCAACCGCTCCGAGGGCAATAAGTCCTATGGCGAGAAGTCGTACGGCAATCGTTCCGAGGGCGGTCGTTCCTCCGGCGAGAAGTCGTACGGCAACCGCTCCGAGGGCAACAAATCATTCGGTGCGAAGAACGCGTCCGGTGCAAAGCCTTACGGCTCCAAGCCGGGAGCCAGATCCGGCAAGCCGGGTGAAAGCCGCGACAAGTCGAGCTCGGCGGCCTTCGGGAAGAACTCCGAGCGCGCCTTCGGCAAGGAGCGCTTCGGCAACTCGGTGCAGTCCAGCTACGCTCGTCCTACCCAGCGCGCTCGCGCCCAGGCACGTGTCGAAAACCAGGCTAACCGCGTGGAGAACCAGGACGGGATCCGTCTGCAGAAGGCCATGGCCAACGCCGGGGTCGCTTCGCGCCGCGTCTGCGAACAGATGATCACCGAGGGCCGGGTTGAGGTCAACGGCTCGCTGATCGTCGAACTCGGTGCCCGCGTGGACCCGAAAAAAGACTCCATCCACGTAGATGGCATGCGTCTGCAGCTGAACCAGTCGAATAAGTACTTCGTGTTCAACAAGCCCAAGCACGTGATGTGCACGATGGATGACCCAGAAGGCCGTCGCACCATCGCCGACTACTTCCGCCACGAGCACGAGTCGCTGCGCCTCTTCCATGTCGGGCGCCTGGACTACAAGACCGAAGGCCTGCTGATCCTGACCAACGACGGGGAACTGGCAAACCGCCTGCAGCACCCGAAGTACGAGGTCCCGAAGACCTACCTGGTGCAGATTCCCGGCCCGATTTCGCGCGCCGCGAGCAATGCCCTGCGCGAAGGCATCCGCTTGGAAGATGGCTGGATCAAGGTTGACGATCTTAAAGTGATTGACACCACGCCGAAGTCCGTGATGGTGGAGGTGACCCTGCACTCGGGCCGCAACCGCATCGTGCGCCGCATGTTCGACGCGGTGGGCCACCCGGTAGAGCGCCTGGTGCGCGTGGGCATCGGCCCGGTCCAGCTGGGCGACCAGAAGCAGGGAACCATCCGGCCACTGGGCAACCAGGAAATCGGACACCTGATGGCCATGGTGGGGATGTAGCCCATGCCCACCTCTCACCTTGCCGGCCCGGTGCTGGTGATCGGCACCGGACTGCTGGGCACATCGGTGGGCCTAGGACTGCGCGCCAAGGGCGTGGCGGTCTACCTGCAGGACATCTCGCCGACCGCGGCGGGCGTGGCCCAGGACATTGGAGCTGGCCAGCCGCTGGATGCGCAGACGCGCATCGCCCCGGAGCTGGTGGTCATCGGCGCTCCGCCGGATGTCACCGCCGCGCTGGTGGCCGAAGCATTGCTGGCCTACCCGAACGCGACGGTGGTGGACATCGCCAGCGTGAAGGGCTCGATCCTCGACGCCGTATGCGCCGACCAGCGGCTGGGTGAGGCCGAACTCGCCCGCTATGTGGGAACGCACCCGATGGCAGGACGGGAGAAATCCGGTCCGGCCGCCGCGCGCGGGGCGCTGTTCACCTCGATGCCGTGGGTCATCTGCGCGCATGCGCAGGCTACCGCGGCCAGCGTGAAGACCGCCGAGGCGCTGGCCATCGATCTGGGGGCAACCCTGCATCGCATGGATGTGCGGACCCACGACGAGTCGGTCGCGCTGACCAGCCACTTCCCGCAGGCAGCCAGCTCGATGATCGCCTCGCGGCTGCTCAACGCCGAGGCCCACCAGCTGGGCCTGGCAGGCAACGGACTGCGCGACATGACCCGCATCGCGGCCAGCGATGAGAAGTTGTGGATCCAGATTTTCGCGCATAACGCCACCGCGCTGATCCCGATCCTCTCGGGGATGAAGGAAGACCTGGACAGGCTGATCAACACGCTGCACAACCCGCAGGGCCCTGGGGCGCTGCTGGATCTGTCGCAGCTGATGAGCGAGGGCAACGCCGGGCAGGCGCGGATTCCGGGCAAGCACGGTGCGCCGCCGCAAGCCTTTGCGTTGGTCACCGTTGTGGTGGATGACAAGCCGGGGCAGATCGCCGCGCTGATGGCAGACATCGGGGCAGCGGGGATCAACCTGGAGGATCTGCGCATGGAGCACTCCGCCGGACACCAGGTAGGCCTGGTGGACGTGTCGGTGCTCCCTGGCCGGCGCGATGAACTGATAAACGTATTGACGAACAACGGATGGAAAGTAGCCCAGTGACGCACGCAGCTAACCCGACGAACCTTGTCGTTGCCATCGACGGACCCAGCGGTTCGGGCAAGTCCTCGGTCTCCAAGGCCGTGGCCCGCGCACTGGGCGCGGCCTATCTTGATACCGGTGCAATGTACCGGGCGATCACCTATTCGGTGCTCGAAGCGGGAACCGATTTGAGCGACGCAGACGCGATCGCCCAAGCGGTGCGCGCGGCGACGCTGGAGATTTCGGTGGATCCGGACCGCGAGCAGGTGGTCATCGGGGATACCGTGGTGACCGACGCAATTCGTGAACCCCGCATTTCCGAGCAGGTTTCGGCGGTGGCAACCAATCTGGAGGCCCGCGCCGAGCTGGTGCGCCGGCAACGCGAAATCATCGCTGCCAACGAGCGCATCGTCGCCGAGGGACGCGATATCACCACCGTTGTCGCCCCGGACGCGGAAGCCCGCATCCTGCTGACCGCTTCTGAGGAAGCGCGCCTGCGCCGCCGCGGAATCCAGCTCGGCGGAACCCAAGACGCGAACCAGCTCCAAGCCCAGGTGCTGGAACGGGACAAAAAAGATTCGACGGTAGTGAACTTCACCCAGGCCGCCGACGGAGTCATCACCGTGGACTCTTCGGACCTGGATTTTGAGCAGACCGTCGCAGCCGTGCTTGACGCAATCGCCACGGCTGCGAAAAAGTAGTACCAACTAAGCCATAATCGGCGCCCATCCTCGGCGAGAGCCGATGAAGATTCACGTCCCGCCCGAAACAACGGGTCGGACCTATCGCCTTGAAGGGAAAATCATGAGCGAGCACAACACCTCCCACGACGGGGAGTACACCCCGGTCGTAGACGACGATATCGCCGAGCGCCTAGCCGAACTGAGCGAGGAAGACGCGGAAATCCGTACCCGCGCCCTGCTCTCCGGCCTCGAAGACTATGACCTGGACGCGGAGGACTCCGCCCTGCTTTCGGGCCTGGACGATGACTCCGAAGACGATTCAGACGTTGTCATCCCACCGGTCCTGGCCATCATCGGACGCCCCAACGTAGGCAAGTCGACCTTGGTCAACCGCATCCTCGGCCGCCGCGAAGCGGTCGTGGAAGACGTACCGGGGGTCACCCGTGACCGTGTTTCCTACTCGGCCGAGTGGCTGGGCCGCCCGTTCAGCGTGGTTGACACCGGTGGTTGGGAGCACGATGCCAAGGGCATCCACGCCTCCGTTGCCGACCAGGCCGAAATCGCCGCCGATGTGGCCGACGCGATCCTCTTCGTTGTCGACTCCCACGTGGGTGCCACCGCGACCGACGAGGCAGTGGTGAAGATGCTGCGGAAGAAGCGCAAGCCGGTCTTCCTGGTCGCCAACAAGGTCGACGATTTCAACCAAGAAGCCGAAGCCGCCACGCTGTGGGGCCTCGGCTTCGGCCAGCCATGGCCGGTCTCCGCTCTGCACGGCCGCGGCACCGCGGACCTGCTGGACGCGGTCATGGAGAAGCTGCCCAAGCACTCCGCCCACGGTGGAGTGATCCCTTCGGGCGGTCCGCGCCGTATCGCGCTGATCGGCCGCCCCAACGTGGGCAAGAGCTCGCTGCTGAACAAGCTCGCAGGCTCCGAGCGTGTCGTCGTCGACGATTACGCCGGCACCACCCGCGACCCGGTTGATGAGCTCATCGAACTCGGCGGCGAAGTCTGGCGCTTCGTGGATACCGCAGGTATCCGCCGCCGCCAGCATATGGCGCAAGGCTCGGACTACTACGCCTCGCTGCGCACCCAGACTGCCCTGGAAAAGGCGGAAGTTGCGGTGGTGCTATTGGCCGCGAACGAAACCGTTTCCGAGCAGGACGTGCGCATCATCCAGTTGGCCGTCGACGCCGGCCGCGCGCTGGTGCTTGTGTTCAACAAGTGGGATGAGGTGGACGAGGATCGCCGCTACTACCTGGAGCAGGAGATCGAGCGCGACCTGGCCCACATCGAGTGGGCGCCGCGCATGAACATGTCCGCGCTGACCGGCTGGCACAAGGACAAGATGGTTCCGGCGTTGCATACCGCGCTGGAATCCTGGGATAAGCGTGTTCCGACCGGCAAGCTCAACGCGTTCCTCGGCGAGCTGGTTGCGGCGCACCCGCACCCGGTGCGCGGTGGCAAGCAGCCGCGGATCCTCTTCGGCACCCAGGCCTCGGCCCGTCCGCCGAAGTTCGTGCTGTTCACCTCCGGATTCCTGGATCCGGGATACCGCCGCTTCATCGCCCGTCGCCTGCGCGAGACCTTCGGTTTCGAAGGCACTCCGCTCGAAGTTTCGATGCGTATCCGAGAGCGTCGCAGCCGCACCCGGTAACGGTTCGAAAATTACCCCGCATATGAGGTAGGGTGATTGAGGAGCTTTTCGTAGACGGCACCCCGAGCCGAAAGGCGCGGGGATAACGGCTGCGAGAGCATCGGGCTATGGCGCAGCTTGGTAGCGCGCCTGACTGGGGGTCAGGAGGTCGCAGGTTCAAATCCTGTTAGCCCGACCAGCTGAAAAACCCCGGCGAAAATACGTTTTCGCCGGGGTTTTGGCATGTCGAAACGCAAGTGAGCGCGGCTTTCGCTAGTATTTTTTATACTCGGGTGAAAGGTCCCAACTCATGCTGCGTAGTTTCCGACAGGTCGATGTCTTTGGCGTACAACACTATAAGGGCAACCCGGTAGGCGTCGTGCTGGACGCGGTGGGACTGAGCGACGATGACCTGCGCGATTATTCGGTGTGGTCGAATTTGTCGGAGTGCACCTTTGTCTACCCGCCATCCTCGCGGCAGGCCGACTACCGGTTCCGAATTTTGAGCCTGAGCACGGAGCTTCCCTTTGCCGGCCACCCCACCTTGGGTACCGCCCGGGCATGGTTGGATCAGGGCGGAGTCCCGCGCCAGGCGGGAATGATTATTGCCGAATGCGAGGCGGGTCTCGTGCCGATTCGCATCGAGGATGACCTGCTCAGTTTCGTTTCTCCTCCCGCCACTCGCACCGGGGAGGTCGAGCCAGGCTATCTGGCACAGGTCATCGAGATCTTGGGTGTCGCCGCCGAAAGCGTGCTCGCCGCCCAATGGGTGGACAACGGCCCGGGGTGGGTAGGCCTGCAGCTATCCGATGCGGCAACGGTTCTGAGCCTGAACCCCAACGCCGCTGGCCACCCAGGTGATTGGAACATCGGAGTCATCGGTGCCCTAGCGCCGGGAGAGAGCCCGACAGGGGAAGATTTTGAGGTGCGCACCTTCTTCACCGAAGACGGTTTCGATATGCGCGAAGATCCGGTGACGGGAAGTTTCAACGCGGCCGTCGCAGCGTGGATGCTGGAAACCGATCGTGCCCAGGCGCCGTACGCGGTGCGCCAGGGAACTGCGATGAATCGACGCGGTCACCTTGAAATTTCGGTCTCCGACGGCCAGCTTTGGGTCGGCGGCGCAACGCACGTAGCCATCTCGGGACAGATCGATCTCTGACGTGTGGGCCAAGGCCGCTACCGATGTTTAATCGGTAGCGGCCTTGGCAGCCGTGAAGTCCACGCGTACTGTGGAATGCATGGGAACGTTGTTTTTATAGACCGGAACACCGCGTTGAGTCACACTCCGCGGTGTATCCTTCGCACGAATACCGGGACAATCCCGGGATTATTTCGTGAGCCCGGTCCATTTTGGCTCTTAGCCGACGACTATCCGTGTAGCCGATAGCCCCCTTTGGCTTCGGTCCGCGAGGGAGGATATCCCCATGTCCCGCGAACCCGAACATCCAGAAAATCCGTCGCGTCCCATCGACGGCTTCGAAAGCTTCCAATGTTCGCTCGAACAGGTCAGCCACAGCTTCGGCGATCGCGATGTGCTGCAGGAGATTGAGCTGCATGTGGCCGCACACCAAAGACTTGCCATACTTGGCGACAACGGGGCCGGCAAATCAACGTTGCTGCGGCTGCTTTCCGGTACATTGGCGCCGACATCCGGGCGAAGACGCGTTCACGTGCCCGGCGGTATCGCCATGGCTAGCCAACATCCACAGTTCGTATCCGGTGCCACCGTCCAGCAGGCCATCGACGGCTATCACCGCACCTTCCGCGACCTTGAACGTCTCCTCGCCGCCATTGGCCGACGTTTGGAACGTTCACCTGAGGACGAGGCCGCACGACTTCTAGTTCAGCTGTCGCAAGTGACAGAGCTCTATGAAGCACGCCAAGGCTACTCGCTGGATCAGCGGCTAAACCGTGCATTGGAACAGCTTGGCCTCGGCGAAGTTGATCGCAACGCTCCAGTGGCGACCCTTTCTGGCGGCCAACGGTCTCGGTTGACCTTGGCCGCGGTGCTGTGCGCAGAGGCGCAGCTGTTGCTCCTGGACGAACCGACCAATGATTTGGATGATACCGCCTTGGAATGGCTGGAGCAGAGCTTGCATGCCCATCGCGGTGCGCTGGTGGTCGTCAGCCATGACCGGGTGTTTTTACGCAGGTTCGCCCACGAAATCGTGCAGGTGCATCAGGGAAAGCTACAGCACTACGGTGATGGCTACCTAGGATATTTAAGTGAGAAAAAACGAGAACGCGAGCGGCTGATTGCCGAACATGAGCAGTGGAGCCAGGAACTTGAACGGGCTCGCAAGCTGGTGCTCAAAAATGCGTCTCGGGTGTCAGCTGTACCGCGAAAGCGCGAAAAGGCAGGATTTGGGCACGGTTCCTTTCGACAGCGCAGCCGTACTCATGGTTCGACGAGCAAAACACGCCAGGCCAAGTCGCGTATCAACGAGCTAACTGCAGCACCTGCCGTGGAACCGGCCAAGGAGCTGCACTTCGCCTTGCCCGAGGCAGCCGAGCAAAACGGTGGGACCCGCGAAGAGCTGATCCTAGTTGATGGTGCGTCACGCAGTAAGGCGCCGGCGGTAAACGCAGAAAAGTTCATCATCAGGACGGGGGAGCGGTGGCTGGTCTCAGGGCCCAACGCGGCGGGTAAATCAGCACTATTGCGAGTGCTAGCCGGTGAACTTCCAATAGACCATGGACTCGTGGCGCGCGCATCGCATTTGAGCGTGCAATGGTTGCGGCAGGAGTTATGCGCTCTGCCCGGGCAAAGCGTCGTTGAAGCTTTTGCCTTGGCAATTGACGAGTATGTACCGCAAGCATGGGTAAAGCTGGCGCACTTGGGGCTTTTCGAGCCGCAGGATTTCTCACGCCATCCGCAAAGCCTTTCGGTGGGTCAACAGCGCCGGTTGGAATTGGCGGTCGCCCTGTCTAGCGGGGCTGAGCTGCTATTGCTCGATGAACCGACGAACCATCTGTCTCCAGAACTCGTGGAAAGCGTGGAAGAAGCCCTTGCCGACTATGCCGGAACCGTCATCACGGTGACACACGATCGGCGTTGGCAGCAAAAACTCTTCGAGTCCTGCCAAGTGCGGCGCCTGCTTGTTGCACCGGGCGGGATCGTTACCGAAGTCCGCTGAGGGCGGCGAAGGCACTTCACGGACGGTGGTACACCAGGGCGAGGGTCGGAATGGGTGTATCCAGAAATGCTTTATCGGCGTAGATTTTGAGCCAGTGACTTAGGTAAAGGTGAGATGTGCGTAATCTCGGCTTGTGTCGACGTTCACAGTTCACTTATAGTTAGTGTGCGATATGCGAATCTAACGTTCGATTATAGAACACCTAAGTTTTGAGCCAAAGCGTTCACAGAGAAGTGAGGATGAAGCTGTGCAGTTTCACCACAATGGATATGTATCGGGCGACCCACGCATCGAGCCGGCCGCCGGAACCGGTCTCAACCGACCGGCCGACCTTCCGGACGCGATGGACGTATTGATCGTCGGTGCTGGTCCCGCCGGTATCATTACTGCTGCGCAGCTTTCGCAGTTCCCCGAGGTGCACACGCGCATTATCGACCGGCGCCCGCACCGCTTGGAAATCGGCCAGGCCGACGGCATCCAGGCGCGCAGCGTCGAAACTTTCCAGGCTTTTGGCTTTGCTGAGCACATCACCGCCGAGGCGTACCAGATCAAGGAAACCATCTTCTGGGAGCCGGATCCGAAGAACCCGGAGAACATCATCCGCGGCGCCCGTACGCCTGATGACGCTCACGGCATTAGCGAATTTCCACACCTGATCGTGAACCAGGCTCGCGTTATTGACTACTTTGCCGACTACGCAAACAACTCGCCAGCACGAATCACCCCAGACTACGGCTGGGAATTCAAGACACTCGAAGTCCATGACGGTGAGGAATACCCTGTCAAGGCCACCTTGATTTCCACCGATGGCGAGACCAAGGGCCAAGAACGCGTTGTGCGTGCCAAGTACGTCGTTGGCTCGGACGGAGCCCGCAGCGGCGTGCGTCGTTCCATCGGCGCGCAACTCGCCGGCGGCGCAGCAAACCATGCGTGGGGCGTTATGGACACTCTCGCGCTCACCGACTTCCCTGACATTCGCACCAAGTGCGCCATCCACTCCCAGGCTGGCTCGATCTTGCTGATCCCTCGCGAGGGTGGAAACCTGTTCCGGCTTTATGTGGACCTAGGCGAGGTTCCAGAAGACAACAAAGGCAAGGTCCGTGAAACCACCTTGGACCAGGTCATCGAGCATGCCAAGGCGATCCTGCACCCGTACACGCTTGAGGTGAAAGACGTTGCGTGGAACAGCGTTTACGAGGTTGGCCACCGCCTGACCGACCGCTTCGACGATGTCCAGGTCGAAGAAATCGGTACTCGGGAGCCACGCGTCTTCATCACCGGCGACGCTTGCCACACCCACTCGGCCAAGGCCGGCCAGGGCATGAACGTGTCCATGCAAGACGGTTTCAACCTCGCTTGGAAGCTCGGCTACGTGCTCTCCGGCCGGGCGCCCGAAGAGCTGCTGCGCACCTATTCGGGCGAGCGCCAGGTCATCGCAAAGAACCTGATCGACTTCGATAAGGAATGGTCCTCGTTGATGGCGGCCAAGCCTGAAGAATTTGAAGGCAAGGAAGGTATCGCTGAATTCTATGTGCGTACCGCCGAATTCCCTGCAGGCTTCATGACCGAATACCAGCCCTCGATTCTCACCGGCGAAAAAGATCATCAGGACTTGGCCAAGGGTTTCCCGATCGGCAAGCGTTTCAAATCATCTGAGGTCATGCGCCTAGGCGACAACAATCCTGTGCACTTGGGCCACCACCACCGCGCAGACGGTCGATACCGTATCTACGTGTTCGCCGACCAAGCTGTGGCCGGTGCCGATTCGAAGGTGACCAACCTGTCGAAGTGGCTGCTCGAATCGCCAGAATCACCAATCGTCAAGTTCACCCCGGCTGATGCCGATATTGATTCACTTTTCGACGTGAAGGTCGTCTTCCAGCAGGATTACACCACCTTCAACCTCAATGACGCGCCGAAGGTCTTCCGTCCTAACAGCGGCAAGTTCGGACTGATGGACTACGAGAAGGTCTACGCGGTGCTCGATGGCTCAGATATCTACGCGAAGCGTGACATCTCGGCTAACGGTGCCATTGTGATCGTCCGCCCTGATCAGTATGTTGCTAATATCCTGCCGCTGGATGCGACGGCCGAGCTGGCGACCTTCTTCGACGGTGTTCTGGTTCCGAAGAACTAGGCTGCTCACGAAGCCGAATCAGGCTACCCAAGGTCAATGATTGCCCCGTCACGAATCACGTGGCGGGGCAATCGTCATTGCTGCCGGAATATTCAGTTCTTGTTTGCTGTTCTCTATGCTAAGAACCGCCACTGTTTTGGGAGCACAATGGAATTCAAATTTGATCTGCAGCAAGTCTCGGAGTCCGATATGGCGTGTGTCGAAGGTGTATGTTTTGTTCCGCCAGCCTCGACCCGAGATGAGGTCACTGTTTCAGCTGTGCAAGCAGAAAGTCACGAAGCACCACCGCGTGATTAATTTCCTCGTCTTTTGCCGCAAAGATGAACGTAACGACGGGGTGTTCGGCGACCAGCTCCAAGAATTCGTCAATAGCCGGGTTCTGGTTTAGCTCTTCACGGTAGTGCTCCGCGAACTCATCAAATCGCGCCGGATCGTGGTGCCAAGACTTGCGTAGTTCATTTGACGGTGCGATGCCTTTGGCCCACCGCTCCACACAGAGTTTCTCTTTGGTCTGCCCGCGTGGCCACAAACGATCGACCAAGACCCGGTATCCGTCGGATGCTTCAGCGTCGATGTATGCGCGTTTGAGCCGAATGTCAGTCATGTTGTTTTCGATCATTGTGCTTCATCGTGTGAGCTTGTGCGGCGCTGTGCTTCATGCTGCGCTTCAAGATCTTTGACGCGCGATCCCCGTCGACGCAAGATCATCCAGGTAATGAAGATGACCAAGAAGATGGCTGCGGCGCTGATGGCTCCAACTAGTGTGGCGCCGCCGAACCAGGTAGCGCCGGTATTCAAAATTGCCTGAGCCTTCTGCGCGGCATCCGAGCCGTTCCAGAAGATTCCAAGCGTCAGCCAATTGGGGAGTGCGAGAATGATTGCCAGGACCGCAATAACTCCACGCCATCGCCAGCTCAACTTGCGGAACCGAATCTGCCAAAGTACGAGAAGCGGGATCAATGTAAAGACGAACCCGAGAGAGAACCCCGAAATCCAGCCTCCGGTGGCTGATCCAATATTTTGGCTGGAAATTCGAGTTGCCCACCATACCGGCATAAATATCGTAGCGATCGCGTAAATTGCCAGGATAGTGAGAATTGCAAGCGAACCTAGTACGAGCCGTAGTTTCCAATTTGAGTGCTTATTGGTATGCGCGGATTCTCCGCGTGTTGCCGGTGCAATGGCATTAGAATTCTCTTCCATGCAGGAATCATTGCACGTTTGAGCATGCCAAGCATTGAAAATGTGTAATTTCGTGTTATCTCTTGAGCGTTGAGTAGGCTAATCTGGAGATAGTCTGGTGCAAACCACCAAACACCCGTTTAACCGAAGGTCGTCAAGCGCGAGCTTGAGAGCAAATTTTCTTGGAGGACCCCAAATGTCTGAACATGGGCCGGTTGACCCGCACAACGAGTCTGCCTCCGAAACGACCAATATCTCCTTGCCGGCAGCTCACAAGACTGCAGAGCCCTCGGTAATTTATCCCCTGTCCGAGGACGAACGCGCAGCGGTCTCAGCACTTCCTGAGGGATCTGCGCTACTGATTGCCCATACCGGACCTAATAAGGGAGCCCGCTTCCTGCTGGATACCAATTCCAGCATTGCCGGTCGCCACCCGGATGCGGACATTTTCTTGGACGATGTTACGGTTTCTCGGCGGCACGCAAAGTTTGAGCGCGTTGGCGACATCTTCAAGCTCACCGACATTGGTTCATTGAATGGAACCTACATCAACGGCGACCGTATCGACTCGGTGACTTTGGCTAACGCGGTACAGGTGCAGATCGGTAAGTTCCGTCTGAATTTCTACCAGAGCGTACCTAACGTTTAAACTAGTGAAGAACTAGTTTCCTGGCAGCCTCGCAAGCGGCTGTCAATCCGCTTAACTACTTGAGGAGATTCTCCTTTGCCAATCTTTGATGCAGCCCGTAGCCCACGACTCGAGGCAATACGCCACGAGAACGTGAGGGCGGCAGCACTGAATATCGGCGAGGTGCTCTCTGAACTGAAAGACGAATTCCCACGGGTAACCGCCTCCAAGATTCGATTCTTGGAGGACAGGGGATTGATTATCCCGCAGCGCACCTCGGCCGGATATCGAAAATATTCCGCCTCCGATGTGAGTCGACTTCGTTTCATTCTCTCAGTACAGCGCGATCAGTACTTGCCGCTAAAGGTCATCAAGGACCATCTCGATGCCATCGACCGTGGTGAAGCTCCCGCAGCATTGCCCGGTGGAGCGCCCACAGCGCCGCAGGCAGTCAATAGCGATATGGTTGAGGCAGTCGACCGTCATTCGCGTCCTGTCTCCCTAGCGGAGCTGCAGGGGCTGACCGGAGCAAGCGAAGAGCTCGTCCATGAGCTAGTTAACTTTGGCCTGGTCGAGCCTGAATCGGGCAAATTCGATGCCCACTGCGTGCGGGTCACCAAGTCCGCCGTCGATCTCTCCAATCACGGTATTGAGCCTCGCCACCTTCGCCAGTTCCGTACCGCTGCAGAACGCGAGTTCTCCTTGATCGAGTCCATCATTGGTGCGGACTTGAAAAAGCCTGAAGTTTCCGCGCGCGCGAGGGCAACCGAAGAAGCTCAAGAAATCTCGCGACAGTGCCTAGAGCTTCATGAAGCGCTCGTGCAGCGTGCGATTTCGCAGCTTGATCGCTAGGCTGATAGCAGGAACGAGTTCGCAACGCTAGGGGGAGTGCATGCTTGAACTAGAATTTGCCGGTATTCGGATTCAGCTTCCATCGAATCAGCCGCTGCTGCTACTTAAGCGTCATGAGCAGAATTTGTATCTCCCTCTCTGGATTGGCGCACCCGAAGCGTCCGCTATCGCCATGTCGGAACAGGGGCTCACCCCGCCAAGACCGATGACTCACGATCTGATAGTTAACATGCTCGAAGCTCTTGAAGTGAGACTTGTGCGAATCGAGATCGTCTCGGTGCAGAATGCAATTTTCACCGCGGAGCTGGTGCTCTCCAACGGCAAGCGCGTCGACTCGCGGTCTTCTGACGCAGTTGCGCTGGCGGTACGTACGCAATGCCCGATCCTGTGCACCGAAGAAGTCATGGAATCAGCGGGGGTCGCCATCGAAATCGAGTCCGAAGACGAAGAGCTTCCCGAGGAACAAATGCGTGAATTCAGAGAGTTCCTTGACAATATTGACCCCGAAGATTTCTCGGCTTAGCTGGTCTTCGGCTCGCCATTTGCGACACGCCTTAAAGTTAAGCTTGAAGGTCTTTGACCAACGCCCCTTATAGCCGTACCGTCGAAGCATAGAGAAAATTCCTGTTGACCGATACTAGGTTCGTCATCACCCGCACCGGTCAGTCGCATGAAATTCTCTGGCCTCTCAATTGAATGAGCTTACACGCTAGGAGTATTTGGATGGAGTCTAGCCAGACCGGTCCTCGCCATGGGACCACCGGTGGCGTTCAGCGATCCAATACCCAAGGTTTGCTCTTCACTGATGATCTGCCCGAGCTGGATGAACATGCCGGCTACCGGGGACCAGTTGTATGCAAGGCTGCCGGGATTACCTACCGACAGCTGGACTACTGGGCTCGTACTGGTCTGGTTGAACCGGCGGTCCGTGAAGCCAAAGGATCCGGTACTCAGCGCCTGTATTCGTTCCGCGATATCCTGGTCCTGAAAGTGGTTAAGCGCCTGTTGGACACCGGCGTCTCGCTGCAGCAGATCCGCACAGCGGTAAGCCATCTCCGCGAACGTGGTGTGGAAGATCTGGCCCAGATTACCTTGATGAGCGATGGCGCTTCGGTTTACGAGTGCACCAGTGCCGACGAAGTCATAGACCTGGTCCAGGCCGGTCAGGGTGTCTTCGGTATCGCCGTTGGCCGAGTATGGCGCGAAGTTGAAGGAACGTTGGCAATGCTGCCATCGGAAAGCACGGGGGACCAGTTGGTCACCGATGAGCTCGCTTCCCGACGCGCTGCCAAGGCCGCCCGTAACGTTAGCTGAATAGTACCTAGAATTGCGAAAGCTTCGGCTCGAACAAACTTCCATAAGTTTGTTCGAGCCGAAGCTTTCTTGTTTCTAAACCCTAGGACTGTGCGTTCTGCGTCGGCGCCGAGGACATGAGGTCCTTGAGTAGCGCATCGAACTGAGAAAGCATTGGGGCAGTGGCTTTGCTTGGCCACTGATGCACTGAATATGCTGCGCCCTGAATCTGTTGCCATTCTGGGTGCTCGGGGATCTCCGGCTTCACCATGGAATCGCCGAACATCTGGCGCATCTCGTTGACTCGGAACGTATGCTCGGCTGAATCCTTGCGCACGCGGTTGGCTACGACGCTAACCGGGCCTAGGGACGGAGCGAATTCGCGGCGGAAGAGTTCAAGCGCGCGCTGTGTGCGTTCGGTTCCAGCTACTGAGAACAAGCTTGGCTCAGCGACGAGCAATAACTGATCTGAAGCGCTCCATGCCATGCGGGTTAGACCGTTAAGCGATGGTGGGCAATCGATAAGTACTAGCTGGTATCCGCTGGTGCGGCTCAATAGCTGCGACAGACGGCGCAAATCTCGAGTACGAAGATCTGGGCGATCATAAATTCCGGTGAACGCGTCGCCCACGGCGACATCGAGTACCGGAATTCGTGTGCGCGATTTCTTTTCGGCAGCTTTAGACTGCCATGCGCTGGCTGCGACATTATCTTGAAGTCGCGCACGACGAACATTCTTGAGCATTTGCCCAATTGGCTGTTTGCCGTTGACTCGGGCGCCTAAGCCGGTGCTCGCGTCTGCATGCGGATCTAAATCGATCACGAGCGTCGGAATTCCGGCTGCGAGTGCTGCTGAGGCCAATCCGAGTGTTACGGAGGTTTTTCCTACGCCACCCTTGAGGCTGCTGATGCTCACTACATGCACGGACCAGACCACGCCTTTCACTGCTTGCTGATTAAACGTCCCACCGAATATTTAGTCTCTCTTTATCATAGTGTGCCACGCGGTATTTCCCCGACTCCGCAACGTGGGATTTTTAGCACGGATGTAACCATGTCATAAAAACTGTATGCAGACGCTAGTAAGTCATGTGGTCAGACCACTGAGCGAAATGTTTGGTAATTGTGCACCCCGTCACGGTAGGGTATCCACAGCAGCGGTTAAAAATATCCGTTATGCGAGGCCCTACACCCAGGAAAATGGGAACGAAGCGTCCCACGAAGGACGCTTCCCCGTCTTCCAAATGGGTGTGCTGAATCGATGTAGGGAAACTATGTTTGAGAAAATCTTGGTCGCCAACCGCGGTGAGATTGCAATTCGTGCTTTCCGCGCTGGTTACGAACTAGGCGCAAAAACAATTGCCGTCTACCCATATGAAGATCGTAACTCGATCCACCGCCAGAAAGCTGGAGAGGCCTACCAGATTGGCGAAGAGGGCCACCCGGTTCGCGCCTACCTGGACATTGACGAAATCGTCCGCGTCGCCAAAGAAGCCGGCGCTGACGCGATTTACCCAGGTTACGGATTCCTTTCGGAGAACCCAGACCTGGCCCGCAAGGCTGCAGAAAACGGCATTAAGTTCATCGGTCCAAAGGCGGACGTGCTTGAACTGGCCGGAAACAAGGTCGCTGCGCTGAAGGCAGCGCGCAAGGCCGGCATCCCGGTATTGGAATCCTCCGAACCGAGCGACGACGTTGACTTCCTCCTAGCCGAGGCCGACCGCATTGGCTTCCCGATCTTCGTCAAGGCAGTTGCCGGCGGTGGCGGCCGCGGCATGCGCCGTGTCGACAAGCGCGAAGACCTGCCCGAGCTAATGGGTGCGGCAATGCGCGAAGCCGGTACCGCCTTTGGCGATCCGACCGTATTCCTGGAGCAGGCAGTCCTTCGCCCGCGTCACATTGAGGTGCAGATCCTCGCCGATGAGCAGGGCAATGTGGTGCACCTGCATGAGCGTGACTGCTCCTTGCAGCGCCGTCACCAGAAGGTCGTCGAGATCGCTCCGGCGCCGAACCTGGATGAGTCCATCCGTCAGGCGCTGTTCCGTGACGCCGTGAAGTTTGCGCAGACCCTCGGCTACCAGAACGCTGGTACCGTCGAATTCCTGGTCGACACCGTCGGTGAGCGGGCAGGACAGCACGTGTTCATCGAAATGAACCCGCGTATCCAGGTGGAGCACACGGTTACCGAAGAAGTCACTGATATTGACCTCGTCCAGGCTCAGATGCGTATCGCCTCCGGTGAATCGCTGAGCGATCTTGAGATCAGCCAGGACAACATCCAGGTTCGTGGTTGGGCACTGCAGTCGCGCATCACCACTGAGGACCCGGCAAATGGCTTCCGACCAGATGTGGGAACCATTACCGTTTACCGTTCTGCTGGTGGTTCCGGCGTGCGTCTTGATGGCGGCACCATCTACGCCGGCGCAGAGGTTTCCCCGCACTTTGACTCCATGCTGGTTAAGCTCACCTGTCGTGGCCGCGACTACAAGACCGCCGTCGCACGCGCACGCCGTGCGCTGGCCGAATTCCGCGTCCGTGGTGTCGCCACCAACATTCCGTTCATCCAGAATGTTCTCAACGATCCACAGTTCATCGCCGGAGACGTCGCGACCGACTTCATTGACTCGCGCCCGGATCTGCTGACCGGTAACGAATCTCAGGACCGCGGCACCAAGGCACTGAACTACCTGGCTCACGTGACCGTCAACAAGCCTAACGGCGAACGCATCGATGGCATAGATCCACGCAAGAAGCTTCCGAGCTTCCCGGGGGACAAATCCTCCGAGCCGGAGCGTTCGCCATTCGACGGCCCTTCGAAATCGGTAGCACCTCCGGCAGGCTGGCGCCAGAAGCTGTTGGATCTGGGTCCTGAAGGTTTTGCCAAGGCGCTGCGCGACGCGAAGGCCGTGGGTGTTACCGACACCACCTTCCGCGACGCGCACCAGTCATTGCTAGCCACTCGCGTGCGTACCCGAGATCTGCTCGCCGCTGCGCCTGCCTACGCCCATACCGTGCCGCAGTTGTTCTCCATGGAAGTCTGGGGAGGCGCGACCTACGATGTCTCGCTTCGATTCCTGGGCGAAGATCCGTGGAAGCGTCTAGAGCTGCTGCGTGCCGAACTGCCGAATATCCCGCTGCAGATGCTGCTGCGTGGCCGTAATACCGTAGGTTACACCCCGTACCCCACCGAGGTCACCGACGCGTTCGTAAAGCAGGCCGCGAAGAGTGGCATCGACATCTTCCGCATCTTCGATGCGTTGAACGATGTCTCGCAGATGGCTCCGGCCATCAAGGCTGTGCGCGAAACCGGAACCGCCGTCGCCGAGGTGGCCCTGTGCTACACCGGCAACCTGCTCGATTCCAACGAGAAGCTGTACACCCTTGATTACTACCTGAACCTGGCTCAGCAGATCATCGATGCCGGTGCACACATCATCGCGATCAAGGATATGGCAGGACTGCTGCGTCCGGCCGCCGCAAAGAAGCTGGTCACCGCGTTGCGCGAACGCTTCGACGTGCCGGTTCACCTGCATACCCATGACACCTCTGGCGGACAGCTTGCTACCCTGATGGCAGCGATCGATGCCGGCGTGGATGCAGTGGATGTGGCTTCGGCTGCGATGGCCGGCACCACCAGCCAGCCTTCTGCCTCCGCCCTCGTGGCAGCGCTTGAGCACACCGAACGCGATTCAGGGCTTTCCTTGGACGCGGTAGCTTCGCTGGAACCGTACTGGGAAGCGGTGCGCGCGATGTACAAGCCGTTCGAATCCGGACTGCCTGCACCAACCGGGCGCGTCTACCAGCATGAAATTCCGGGTGGACAGCTCTCGAACCTTCGTCAGCAGGCCATCGCACTGGGACTGGGCGAGCGTTTCGAGGCCATCGAATCCATGTATGCCTCGGTCAACGCCATGCTCGGAAACGTGGTCAAGGTGACCCCGTCCTCCAAGGTCGTTGGCGATCTGGCATTGCAGCTGGTCGGCTCCGGCGTACCGGCGGCAGATTTCGAAGCCAATCCGCAGAACTTCGACATCCCGGATTCGGTCATCCAGTTCCTCTCGGGTGAGCTGGGCAATCCTCCGGGAGGATGGCCAGAGCCATTCCGCACCAAGGCATTGCAGGGCCGCAGCGTGCGCCCACGGGTTGAAGAGCTCTCGGACGAAGATTCGGCGGCGCTCAATGCCGATGACGAGACGATCCGTGCGACCTTGAACCGCTTGCTCTTTGCCGGTCCGACCCGCGACTTCGAGAAGTCCGTGGAGAACTACGGCGACCTGTCCGTGCTGCACACCCGCGACTACCTCTTCGGCCTGACCCCAGAGGTCGAGCGCGTGGTGTCCCTTGGTACCGGTGTGCGCCTGCTGGTGAAGCTGATCTCGGTATCCGAAGCCGATGAGAAGGGCTTGCGCACCGTGGTGTTCTCGCTCAATGGCCAGTCGCGCCAGATCAAGGTGCGTGACGAATCGGTCGAGTCGACGGTGAAGAGTGCGCCAAAGGCCGATCCGACCAATTCGGGCCACGTGGCGGCACCGTTCGCCGGTGCCGTGACGGTCAACGTCAAGGTCGGCGACCTGATCGAAGCAGGCCAATCGGTAGCAACCATCGAAGCGATGAAGATGGAAGCTGGCATCACGGCCAACGCTTCGGGTGTCGTTTCGCAGGTAACGTTGGACGGAACCAGCCAGGTGCAGGGCGGCGACCTGCTGCTCGTCATCGAACCCAAGTAAGTCAACGAAGGCGCAGCATTCGCTGAGCAATAGGTGTGGCCCCGGGGACTTTGAACTGGTCCTTGGGGCCACACCTTTTGCACATTGGCATCAATGCGCTTGGGCGCGGTCCACCGGAGTAGTGCACCAACGGGCAGTTGTGGCACTATGCTCTCTGACGGCTTCGGTTTCACCAAGAAGTCCGGAGAGCTCAAATTCTTGTTCAAGGAGAGACATGAGGATAGCGCGTAAGTCAGGTCCGACGCTGAAGCCAGCCGCGTTGCGGGCGAAAGCCATCGCGGCGGGCAAAGTGCGGGAGAACTTGAAAATTACCGTCTTCGCGCTTAGTGCGGCACTGCCGGCCGCAGAACTTGCCGTGTTTCTTGAAGGCCAGTTGGCGCAGCTGACGCTGAACTCGCAGGTCCGCGTCGCGGGTCCCGAACGAGTCAAGGCAGCCCTTGCCGGACGCTTCAACGAGGCCGACGTGCTGGTTGTGGTGGGCGATGGCTCCGCAACTGCAGAGCCTGCACTGATGGAGCTAGTGCAGTGGCTACTGCTCAACGGCCGAACGGCATTGGCCGAGAACCTGGTGTACGTGCAGCTCGGCGCGAGAACGTCTGCCACCCCGGCGCCGGTCTTCGAACGGGTTGTGCTCCCAATGAATTTTGCCGAACAGACACAGCAAAGCGGCCGCAGGTTGCCCTGGGCCGCTGCATCCCACGAATCGTGGGAACTTGCCGATGCTGTATTGAACTATGCGACGGGCTTATCTGCCGAATAGATTTCGTCGATGACTGCTTCGTAATCCTTGAAGACCACGGCGCGCTTGATCTTCATAGAAGGGGTCAGATGTCCGGAGGATTCGGTGAAGTCCGTTGGGACAATCCGGAAGGCCTTGATCGCCTCTGCCCGGCTGACCGAGGTATTGGCTTTGTCGATGAGGCTCTGCACATGGGTCTTTACCTGGTCGAGGTTGCTGACTTCTTCCACGGTCAGGGCGGTATCGAGCTGGTGGCGCTCCAACCAACCATGCAATGCCTCTGGGTCCAAGGTGACCAGAGCCGAAATGAACGGCCGGCCATCGCCTAAGACAACACACTGGGAGACCAGCGAATCGGCGCGAATCTGGTCCTCAAGCAGTGCAGGAATTACATTCTTGCCACTGGCAGTAACGATGATTTCCTTCTTGCGCCCGGTGATTCTCAAGAATCCGTCGGCATCCAGCTCGCCAACATCTCCGGTGCGGAACCAGCCGTCGACGAAGGTTTCGGCTTCCAACTCGGGGCGGTTGTGGTAACCGCGCATGACACAGATGCCCTTGGCTAGAATCTCGCCATCCTCTGCGATGCGCACAGCGTTGCCCGGCAGCGGTGGGCCCACCGTGCCGATCTTGATGCGATCGATGGTGTTCACGGTGATCGGAGCCGTAGTCTCGGTCAGCCCGTAGCCTTCGAGGACAGTCAGCCCGATCCCGTGGAAGAAATGACCGAGGCGTTCTCCTAGTGGTGCACCGCCGGAGACTGCATGGCGAATGTTTCCGCCCATCGCTGCGCGCAACTTGCTGTACAGCAGGGCATCGAACAGCTTGTGCTTTAGCTTAAGGACCAGTGGAACCTTGCCGGCGCCTTGGGCTTTGGAATATGCAACGGCAACATCCACGCCGGCATGGAAGATTTTGCCCTTGCCGGCGTCTTCGGCCTTGAGCATCGAAGAGTTGTAGACCTTTTCGAAGACTCGCGGCACCGCGAGGATGAAGTTTGGCTTGAATGATTGTAAATCAGGCAAGAGATTTTTGACATCCGGGGTGTGTCCCACGCGGCAACCGGCGGAAACTGCAAGTACCGAGATGTACCGGGCGAACACGTGCGCCAGCGGCAAGAACATGATCGTCGCGGCACCCGGATATACGCACTGCGGAAGTTCAGCTGCAGCATTTTCGGATAGCTCAACAAAGTTTCCGTGGGTAAGTTCGCAACCTTTGGGGCGTCCGGTGGTGCCCGAGGTGTAAATCAGGGTGGCCACGTCGTTCAGCGTGGCCGAGGTGCGTCGTTCTTCTAACTCTTCGTCACTAACATTTTCGCCTGCCTTGCGCAGCTCATCGAGGCCACCTTCGAATTGCCAGATGTTGTCCAAGGATTCGAGGGTTTCTTGATGGGCCGCCTGACGGACGACGTTTTCGTGGTTGGGCGATTCAACGACCATGGCACAGGCTTCGGAATCGGCGACGATCCAAGCGACCTGGCTGGGGGAGGAGGTTTCGTAGATGGGCACGGTGATGCATCCCGCGTACCAGATAGCGAAGTCAACGAGTGTCCACTCATAGCGGGTACGGGCCATGAGCCCGATGCGTGAGCCCTGCTCAATGCCGGAGGCGATGAAACCACGCGCGATGGCCGAGGCATCGGCTGCGAACTGCGATGCGGTGATGTCCTGCCAAGCCCCACTGGCGGTCGGCACGGAGAATAAGGCAGGATTCGCTGCCGAATTTGCATGTCGTAGGAGCAGATCGGTGATGTTCGAATTTTCCGGCGAGTGGATGCGAAGTGGCGAGCTAAATTCGCGCATCTGGTACTCAACTCCTGTGGTAAGTGTCCTAGGTTATAACGCCTCGTAAGCTGCGTCACATTTATATTACTCGATAGTAACGTAGCCGTTGCAGTGTTCCAAGTCGATTAGACCTTTGCCCCATCATCTCCCGGATCGCGCTGAGTCGGTAGTCTTCGCAGCAGGTAAAAAATGCCAAGAATCGCCGCCGCGGCCAAACCGAGATAAATAAACCCCGGTGCACTTCGGAAAAAGATCACGCAAAACAGCAATCCAAAGGGTCCGCCGGCGGCGCCTACCCATGCCAAATTCAACATTGGATCGCCACTGCCCAGCGCGGCTGGCTCTTCAGGAACGAATTCGTCGGGAGTATCGACTGGTTCATAGTCGCGTGGTCCGCGAGCGAGCGGCCCGGTGTTAAACAGCTTGTCCAAGTGGGTGGCACGTTCGGCAGCGCTTGGCTCGCGAGGAGCTTGCGCGTCGAGACTTTTGAAATTCTCCACCAACTGATCCCAGCGCGGGTCCTCGGCTTTTGAAGGCTCGTTCTCTGCAGGGCTCATTGGGCCTCTTCCCGTGCCGCGACGTCAGTAATGAAGCGCAGCGATTCTTTGAAAATCTTCGGCGCATCATAATCCAATGTCGCCACATGCCTACTACGTGATAACGCAATTCGCTCGCGCAGAATTCCCGGCCCGAGCCCGTTGAGCAAGGCATGAACGGATGCATCCGAAACCACGTTGTCCACGGCGGAACGGAGCAACTGTACTGGGGCGGCCACCAATGGCAGCCGAGCACGCGTCTGCGCGAAGAGCTTGTACACCTCATGTACTGCCGCAACCGGCGTCCGTTCGTAGGCATTCTCGTCGGCCCCGGGATAAGCAATGTCATTGCTTATCGGAGCGACGGTCCGAACCACTCGGCGCAGATAGCCCGCGTAGGGAGCAACCGGCGAATCGATGACCAGCCCGGGGTTCACCAGAGACACTCCGCTGACATTACGGCGTGATGCGAGATGCAGTGCCAACGCTCCGCCCATCGACAGCCCGGCGACAAAAACATGTTGATGCGCGGACGCCAAGTCATCGAAGGTATCCTCCGTCGCCTGGATCCACTGTCCGTAGGGTCGGCCGATCAGGTCCTGCCAGCGTGTCTCATGTCCGGGAAGTATAGGAACGCTCGTGTGTACACCATGGCGCTGCAACGAGTCGGCCCATGGGCGCATGGCCGTCGTGGAGCCGGTGAAACCGTGGATCAGCAATACAGCCACGTCCGAAACGGACTCGGATTCCGGGACCAAGGAAGTATCTTTCATCATGTGCACCCCTAAAATTCAACGGTTCACTGTCGAGCGTAGTGCACAATTGTATGGTGTGGGCTAAGGCGCCGTCCGGTTGTCTCCCGCGCAAAGCTGTTCGAAGACGAGAATAAGGAAATGCCACCCCGTGCTCTACGACTTTCTTAAACGGTTCGCGGTCCGGCCATTGTTGCGTATCTTCTTCAAGATCGATCTCCAAGGCATCGAAAATATCCCCGAACAAGGTGCCGCGATCCTCGCCTCGAACCACCTGTCGGTCAGTGATTCGGTCTTCTTGCCCGCGAGTCTTGAGCGCCCGGTTATTTTTCTCGCGAAGGACGACTACTTCAACGGCAGAGGGCCCAAAGGACGCTTCGTCGCCTGGTTCTTCCGCAATATTAATCAGCTACCGATGGACCGTTCCGGCGGCAAAGGCTCCGCCGCCTCACTGGACAGCGCCAACCGTGCGCTGCGAGAAGGCAAGTTGCTAGGGATCTACCCGGAAGGCACGCGTTCGCCTGATGGCAGGCTTTACCGAGCCAAGCTGGGAGTCGCGAAACTCGCCATGGAATCTGGTGCTCCAGTCATTCCGGTCGCCATGATCGGCACAGACAGGGTTCAACCTATCGGGCAAGGTATCCCGCGTCCGGGTCGTATCGGGATCCGCGTCGGAGAACCCCTGGACTTCAGCAGGTATGCCGAACAGGTCGATGACCCGCAGACGCTGCGTCACGTGGCAGACGAAATCCGCAAGGCCATCAACGAGCTTTCCGGGCAGAACTATGTCGACGTTTATGCCCCGAAGAAAATCAAAAAATAGTTGTTCGCGCAATACGCCGGACTTCCAGAATCCGTGTGTTACGTCGAGTTGTTACATTCATCGCGGTGCTTTGATGCTCGCGGACGTAGAATTGTTAAGGTGAGCGAAGAAAACCGAACCCCATTGCCTGGCTCTTCTGTAGCCGGCCCCGCCACCGACCCTCAACTTGATGCGTGGCGTGATTTGCCTATTGCCCAACAGCCCACCTGGCGTGAGCACCCGGACTATAGTGCCTCGATATCCGAACTGGGTTCACGTCCACCACTGGTATTTGCCGGTGAAGTGGATGTCCTCCGCGAACGCCTAGCCGCCGCAGCGCAGGGTAAAGCCTTCCTGCTGCAGGGTGGCGACTGTGCCGAGACCTTCGACGCGGCGACCGCGGATAAGATCTCAGCGCGTGTGAAGACCATTTTGCAGATGGCCGTTGTGCTTACCTATGGTGCTTCGATGCCAGTGATCAAGATGGGACGCATGGCGGGCCAGTTCGCTAAGCCACGTTCCTCAAATGATGAGACTCGCGATGGCGTGACCTTGCCGGCCTTCCGCGGTGACATCGTCAACGGCTATGACTTCACCCCCGAGTCCCGTGCACGTGATCCAAAGCGTCTGGTGCAGGCCTACAACACCTCATCGGCAACGCTGAACCTGATCCGCGCATTCACCCAGGGTGGATTCGCAGACTTGCGCAGCGTGCATTCGTGGAATGCCGGCTTCATGGCTAACCCTGCGCACTCTGCTTACGAACAGCTTGCCGGAGAGATCGACTCTGCCATCCGCTTCATGGATGCCTGCGGAGCCGACTTCGAAGCGCTGAAGCGCACCGAATTCTTCGCTTCCCACGAGGCATTGCTGCTGGACTACGAGCGTGCCTTGACCCGTACCGATTCGCGTACCGGTCAGCCGTATGACACTTCGGGACACTTCTTGTGGATCGGCGAACGCACCCGCCAGTTGGATCACGCACATGTGGACTTCCTGTCACGCGTGCGTAACCCGATCGGCGTCAAGCTTGGCCCGAACACCTCGCCAGACGATGCGCTGGAACTGATCGAGAAGCTGGATCCAAACCGGGAACCAGGGCGATTGACCTTCATTACCCGAATGGGTGCGCAGAACATTCGCGAAAAGCTGCCAAATTTGGTCGAGAAGGTCACCGCCTCCGGCGCCCAGATACTGTGGGTAACCGACCCGATGCACGGAAACACCGTCACCAGCGAGAACGGCTACAAGACCCGCAAATTCGACGATGTCATGGACGAAGTCCGTGGATTCTTTGAGGTCCACGATTCGCTGGGCACCTTCCCAGGTGGCCTGCACGTGGAAATGACCGGTGACGACGTGGCCGAGTGCCTCGGCGGTGCCGATCCGATCCGCCAGGAACAGTTCGATGACCTCTATGAGTCGGTCTGTGACCCACGCCTGAACCACAAGCAGTCCCTGGAAATGGCATTCTTGGTTTCCAGTGCGCTGCAGAGCCGTGGTCGTCGCTAAACGCCCGTGGCACTAAATATCTCTGGCTTCCCGCAATCGCGGGAAGCCAGAGATATTTAAACGAGCGAAGCCTTTGGTTTAGAACGCGTAAAGGCTGACTTCACTGCCGCGTACGGCGCGCTGGTTCAGTGGCGTCTGCATGCGTACCGTGTCCGAGAAGCCGCCAAGCACCGATCGCGTCGAGACGGTGAATCCGGCTTCCTCAAGCGTTGCACTCGCCTCGGCCAGGCTTTGACCGATCACCGACGGCACCTGAAGGTATTCTGGCCCCTTGGACACATGAACGGTGACCGTGCTGCCAAACTCAACGGACTGTTGCCGCGGGCTCTGATCCGCGACCAACCCCTGGTCAACTGTTGACGAGTACTGCTGCTCGCCGAGCTTCAGCTTCAAGCCGACTTCGCTCAGTGCCTGCTCGGCGCGCTCCAGTGACATCCCCGCGAGGTTAGGAATCTGCACCGGTGCCGGACCTCGCGAGATCGCCAAAGTCACGGTGTTTTTCCGCCCCGCCACTTCACCGGCGGTCGGCGAACTTGAAATGACCTGTCCCTTAGCGATGGAGGAGGAATACTCCTGGCTCGTCTTCACTTTGGTCAATCCCAGATCCGAAAGTTGCTCGGTGGCGTTCGCCTCAGTCACTCCTTCGAGCGCCGGAATTTCGAAGAGCTCCGGGCCGCGAGAAATCAGTAAATCGACGCCCTGAAACTTCATCATGCTTTCGCCGGTGCTCGGCTGGGATTGCACTACGCGGCCGACAGCGATCTCATCGTCATAGACCGAGTCCACCCGTACCGGCACGCCTTGCTCATCAAATTGGGCGACAACTTGGTTTTGCAACATTCCGGTCAGCGATGGGATGCGAATAATGGTTCCCGGGCCGCGGCCGAAGAACCATGCACCGGCAACGACTAATGCGATGATAAAAATGAGTACCACCAAGATCACCGAACGCCTTCCGGCAGATTTAGGGTTCACCAGTTGGTGGGTGGGTATTTGCGCGGTCTTGCGCCATTGTTTCGCCGCACGTTTTTGCTCCTGCTTCTGCGCGCGAGCTGAACCATGAGTAATTGCTGGTGCCACGGGTTTCTCAGCCACCAAAGCTGAATCGTCGAACCCAGCTAAATCATCGCGTGAATAAGCCGCGGTGGCATTCGTTGCCGGTAACGGCTGGACCGGATCGCCGGGGGACAGCTGAGGCGTCACAGTGGTGGGCTGGGCCTCTCGAAGGTCCAATACTTCGGTTGCTTGAGAGGTGCTGATGACCGTGGTGGCCTCTTCGAGGGGAACCGCAGAGTAGTCTTCGGTCGTCGAAGCGGCCGTCTCGCCGAGCGTATTTTCGTTCAACCACCACGGTTGGCGTTGTTCGTCACGGTAACGCTGCCACTCGTCTAGTCGTTGCTGCACAGTGGTAGGCATTGCTTCGGCAGCCAATGGGGCCAAGTCCGAAATCTGACCTAGCGAATCGGCGTCAAGATCGAGCTCCTCATCGGTCAGCGTGGAACGGATCTGGATGACATCGTCGAGCAAGAAGCCCGCATTCTGCGGACGGAGATCCGGATCTTTTTCTGTGCAGCAGCGCACCAGTTCATCGAGATCTTCGCTGAGCCCTGGAACCATTGTGGAAGGCAACGGCATCGGCGAATCGAGATGTTGCTTCATCATTGCTGCTGGGTTGGATACCGGGAATGGCAGCTGACCGGTGAGCATTTGATAGATCATGATTCCAACGGCGTAAATGTCGCTACGCGAATCGGAGGGCGCCCCTGAAACTAGCTCGGGGGAGACATGGGAGAGCGTGGCGACGAGCGTCCCGGACTGAGTATGCGCGCTGGCCGCACGAGCCAGACCAAAGTCGGTGATTTTGATTTCGCCAGTATCTGAAAGTAAAACGTTTGCCGGTTTCATATCCCGGTGCACGATGCCTTCGAGGTGCGCGGCACGTAGGCCGCTGCAGATTCGTTCGAGAACGCTTAGCATCTGCCGTGGAGTAAACCGTCCACGTTCCTCGATAACTTGGGCAAGATTGCGTCCGCGAACGTACTCCATCACCAGATACACGTGACTGCCGGAAACGGCGTGGTCACGGATGGACACCACGTTCGGGTGGGAGATGTTCGCGGCGATAATAGCTTCGGACTCGAACCGTTCGCGGACCATCGATTCGCTAGCGTAGTTCTCGTCCAGTACCTTGACGGCCACAGACCGGTGCAAATTCTGATCCATCGCCCGGTATACCCGTGACATCCCACCGAGCGCGATCAGCGTATCTAGCCGATAGCGGTGACCAATTACTTGTCCGACGAGCGAGTCTGGTCGATCCGGGCTAATCAAAGAAAACTCCTGCCACAAGGGAGCACTGATGGCGAGTCTGGGACACGACCTTGCTCCTTTCGAACACAGATACTAAGTGTAGGTTACTCAGCTGGCCTGAGAATTTCACGGGTTAAAGTCGAAATCCGCCAGTAGAGTTGCCACTGACGGATTTCGGACAGCAACCCGGGTTGCGAGAACTACCTCGGGTGCAGCTATTACTCTAAGAAGCGCGACGGGCCCGTGCAGCACGACGCTTCAGGGCGCGACGCTCGTCTTCACTCATGCCGCCCCAGACGCCGGCATCCTGCCCGGACTCGATGGCCCACTGCAGGCAGGTTTCCGTGACGTCGCATCGACGGCATACGCTTTTGGCCTCTTCGATCTGCAATAGGGCCGGACCGGTGTTACCCACCGGGAAGAAAAGTTCCGGGTCCTTTTCCAGACACGCCGCGCGGCTACGCCAATCCATGCTTATTGATGCTCCTTGAAATATTTAGGGGAACGAAGACCTCCCGGAAATCGTCACAAACAGAAAACAACTGCGAATAGGAAATGCAGGTGCGTTACGTTGTGTGTACCGGAAAGGTCATCGATGAGTTGGAGAGGTACGAGCAGGGGTGTTCGTTTAACCAACCACATTAGGTTTTCATGTTACGAGAAAGTAAACAAGAGTCACGGAAGTGAAATGTGGTTGAATGCCTGAGTGCTTTCTCACATGGAATTCCGAGGCTCACTGCGCTAACTGAAGGGGCTGTGGTCGGTGCCATATTCGCCTTCGATGTTGCGCGTTTGAGTTCCTGAGTTGCTTGCACGAAAATTGTTGTCGTGAGCAACAACGAATCTTCCGTGTCCCGCCCTCCCAGCGTTTTGGCCGTCTCTGCCCTGACAATGCTCGAAGCGGTGGCGGTCCTGGTTTACGCGGTCAACTACCTAATGCATCTCGCTGACGCGGGGGACTTGAACATGGGCGGCCGAATTTTCATGCTCGTCCTGTGCTTCGCAGCCGGCGCTTGGCAGATCAGCGTTTCCTTCAACTTCTTCAAGGGAAAGGCCTTCACACGTGCACCGATCATCGTGTGGCAATTGTTCCAGTTGATCCTCTCGTTCTCCTTCTTGCAAGGTCCATTTAGCGGTATCGCGATTGCGGCCATCGTGATCGCCGGAATTATCGTCGTGATGTTGTTTGCACCCAAGACAACCGTATTTCTAGGCGACCGCCCGCAGTCCTAGAGTTCACCCATGTCGATATAGATGGCGCGTGGTTGCCCACGGTAACTGGCGACCGCGCGCCATTTGTTTACCCGCTGTGCCGATTCTTGAGAACTCAATGGTTCCCACGGCATGGGTTGCATATCGTGCGGATGGTGGGCTTCGACGAATGCAACGCAACGGTCATCGAGTGCCATGCCCGGTGACCCGATCTCGTAGGCAAGCCGGCTGGAAGGCGGTACGAAAAGTACCGGGATCACCGCGCGGCTCAGCGCAGAATTTAACAACCCGGCAAGTCGTGGGTCGTTCGTATTTTCGAGCACCAGCGCGATATTCCCTGGTGCCAATTGGCCTAGCCGTGATTCGAATTCGTCGATTCCGCGCAAGCGTTCTAGTGACCACCGGTGACACAGGCATTTGCTTAGCTCTTCTCGGATTAAAGGGTCTCCACAGATCAGGAGCGTCATCGCCGAGGCAGACAGACTAATCGTGGCATCTACAAGTGAACGTTTGCCAAGTGGGAAAGCCCCTTGCTCGGCTAAGTACGCAGAGTCATCGATATTCGCATTCCACGCGTCTTGTTCGAAGGGCGCGGGCTGGGGCGAACCTAACTGGATGGTGCGTGCAGCGTCTGTACCGCACACTAATATTCCTCGTCCAACCACGCTTGCAGCTTCGGGGAGGCGAGGCCAGGCCATTTTCAACGATTCGGTGGCCTGAAAAGGAAAATACCATTGCTCGGTGCACAGCCCTGCGGCTTTGAGCAGCGCCTGATCACGATCCACCGCGAGGACGACGGTGGTGCCGCCTGCTGCACCTCGACGCAAGAGACCCCCGAGAACTTCGTCGAAGCGTTGAAAATGCTGTGGGTGCAGCAAGGATTGCAGCTGCGCGGCACCATGAACTAGAACGAGTAGACGCGTGTCTTCGCACCGTTCTTCGAGGTAGTCCAGCGCATCTAGAAAGTCGTAAACGTCCTCCCCGGTAATTTGTCGCAGGTGCGGGCTGCTGCGTTCATCTGTGATCAAAGCGGGCCCGAAACTCAGTATTTTGCGCGGCAGCCGACACAGGCCGGTCAATAGCTGACGAGGCCCAGCCTCCGGAAGGCCGCACACCAACAGACTGCGCCTCGCCACGCCACCAAGCACCAATGGATCGAGGGTGCCGTGCTCTAGCTGGTCGATCAACCCGCACCAAATATCGTCTGCTTGCTCGGGCGACCAGTCCGAACCGGGAGGTTCAGGTTGCGCGGGAAGTGCCGGGGCAAACGGTGAGCACGGTAATCTAAGCGTTGCCCAGCGCTGAGCCACGGTTTCCATCTGGTCGTGCAGCGCCTCCACAGCTTCGTAGGCAGTTGGGGGCGTCCCAAAGGTGCAGAGCTGTCGTGCGCCGAGATTCGTTGGTCCTCGTTCGGCTAGCTCACCATAAGGCGGTGGGTCGAAGGCGAGCGCAAATTGGAATTTTCGGGTCTGCCGCGTGGCGCAGTGGATGATTGCTTGCCCGGGGTTGAGCAGCGAGGTAGCGTCCCGGATACCAACCAGCTCAATAGATTCACCCGGGTCGTTAACGCGCAGTGCGATCACGGTATTGAGGTTTGCGCGGGTTTGCCCGGTCACGGTTCCTGCTGGCCGCTGGGTGCTAAGCAACAGGTGAATGCCCAGAGCCCGGCCCACGGCCGCGAGCCGGTCGATTCGTGGGCTGGCTTCCGGGATTGATTCGCTAAACACCCGGAATTCGTCGATCACCACCAACAGCCTTGGCAGGGCGGGCACTGGATCGCTCAGCTGCTGATATTCGAGCAGGTCGCTGCAGCGATAGCTGGCCAGCAGCCGTTCGCGACGGGTGACCTCGACTTCTAATTGAGCCAGGGTGCGTTGCGCGGCTGCCGCGTCGAGGTCGCTGGCGAAGAGCTGGACATGAGGCAATGCGGCGAAGACCGAAAGCCCGGCTCCGCCCTTGAAATCGACGAGGGCGAAGGCCAAATCTTCGGGGGAGTAGCCGGCGGCTAGTTCTTTGACGATGCGGCGTAGCGCCTCGGATTTTCCTGAACCGGTGGTGCCGCAGATCAGCATGTGCGGCCCGTCGGAGTCAAAGTCCAGAACCACCGGATCAAGCTGCGTGGTGGTGCCAATGTGGGCGGTCAGCCCGCGCTGTGCAGGCTGTCCCTCGACCTTCGGCGGCGCAGCGCTGCTGAGGGACCCGTGGGTTTCGGCGAGGGCCAGACATCGATCGATCAGCCGGGCGAAACGCGGTGCGCTCAGCCGCTGCACCTTCCGCAAGGCCAGTTGCGGATCTTCGAGCACGGCTTCCGGCAACAGGGGATTCACCCACCAGGTGCCCTGCGGCACTGGGGCGCGGCTTAGCCCGAGCACGATCGACTCCGCGCAGGGCTGTGCTGCGGTGGCCACCACGTACAGGGAGCGCACTTCGCCGGCCGCCGGTGCTGCCAGCGGGCTTGCATGTGGATCCGCTGTAGCCGGTGGCAGCCCGGTACTCACCCCGGGTAGCAGGATCAGACTGGCCGGAAGGCATTCGAGCTGTGGGTCGAGTACCAGTTCCAGCCGTCCGGCAAGGACCGCGGGCAGGTAGCGGGCGAGCAGGGCCAACAGCAGTTCGCTGCTCGCCTTATCCTGATTGCCGACGATCTGCCAGGCGCCGGGGACGCTGGCGGTGAACACCGGCGAAGGGCAGGGCGCATCCAAAGCGCTACGCGGTTTCCTGCGTTGCTTCTTCTTCGGCGTCATCTCTTCCGCCGCCGGGGACCACAGCCCCCGGCCGAACACCAGCGGCGGCAAGCCGGAATTTGGCATCCCCAACTCGGTACGGGTCAACCCGGCAAGCAGGGCGATCCCCAACGGCGGAGCATAGGCCTCACGAGCTTGAGCCACCTGGGCGCGGTGCACCACGGCCTTGGCTTTCCACCGGCGACGCTCGAGGATCAGCTGCCCGGCAGGTACGATTCCCAAGAGGGCCGAGGCAGCGCTGAGCAACAAGAACAACATCGACCCGGTGAGCACCGCCAGCAACACCCCGGAAAGCATCGGCACCAGGGCAGCCAAGCACAACGCGATCAACCGTTGTAGCTCCGGTTTGTCTGGCAACTGCCAGCGCAGTTGCTCGGCGGACAGGCACTGACCGGTATCAAGCAGTACCGGATCGCCGACGCACAATTCGGTGTCTCCCAACCAAAAGCGCGATCCGCGGTGCAGCTGCAGCCGGGTCACCGAACTCCGCTTCCCGACGCGCTCGCCCACCCGGATCGTGTTCGCATCATCACAGGTCAGTACCAGGGCCGATTGGTCCACGGTAATTTGGGCATGATGCCGGGCGATCAGCGGGTCCTGCAGCCACAGCGGGGCACAGCGCCCCAGCCGATGCACGCCTTGGTCCAGTCGCACGCTCGCCCCGGCATCCGGCCCGGATGCGACAAAGAGTTGCAGCGCGGCAGGCATCCGGACCCCCGAGGTGGCAGTGGCTCGCGGAATATCGGTAAGCAACAGGTGGGTGCGCGCGCTGAGCATCCCACAATCTTCCAGCGCGGTGTCTGCCACAAACCAGCGCGTCGCGCCGAAGGAGTCGGCCAGAATTTTGGCCAGCCCAGCGCCATCTAGCTGAGTGGAAACGTCGAGCCGAATTTGGCGCGGCTGGGCGAAACACCGCGCCGCCAGCAGCAACTCATAGCGCACCATGAATTCTCCTCCTCGATCGCTAGCTGGGTCTTGGCAACACTTCAGCACGCACGATGGTCTACGATTCAAGCCGCACCTCGCACTGTGGAAAAGCCGTCGGAGGTTATCCACATCTTCGGGCAAGCTATTGAAAGCGCTGGCCGGTGGGGCTAGGCTCCCTTGACATACCCCTTCTAGTTAACCTCCAGAAGAGGGTTGCAAGACGTTGTTCCGGTGCCGCGCTCGCCGGTGTACCTCGAAGCATTCGGGAACGATTTTCATAGTTTCGGCTAAGGACTTTGACGTGGACGCGCTATCCATCGTGGAAGACGAAGTGCGAGAGCTGGTGCGCCGGCGCGGACTGGACCCTGGCAAACAACCTGCGCTCATCCGTTCCCTGATCGACGATGTCTTGCGCGACTACGACGAACGCTCACTGCTCGGGGCGGTCCCGGCTACCGGATCGCTCGATCAGGTTCGCCGTTCGGTCTTCGATAATGTGGCAGGATTCGGAGCGTTGCAACCCCTGCTCGATGACCCCAACGTCGAAGAAATTTGGATCAACTCGCCGCATCAGGTTTTTTGCGCGCGTGGCGGGCAAAGCGAACTGACGCATATTAGGCTCGAATCAGACGAGGTTGCCGGCCTGGTGGAACGAATGCTGAAATCCTCCGGGCGCCGGCTGGATCTGTCCCAACCCTTCGTGGACTGCCAACTGCCCGATGGATCCCGACTGCACGTAGTCATCCCGGACATCACCCACGAACACTGGGCGGTGAACATCCGTAAATTCATCGCCCGTGCAACGAAGCTCGAAGATTTGGTGGAAATCGGCTCGCTCAGCCAGGATGGGGCAGCGTTCCTGGGATGGTCGATCGCCGCCGGGCTCAATGTGGTGGTCACCGGACCTACCCAAGCTGGCAAGACGACGATGCTCAACTGCTTGGCATCCTCCATCGGATCGCGTGAACGCATCATCACCATCGAGGAGATTTTCGAACTGAATTTGGCCCTGCGCGATGTGGTCAGCATGCAAACCCGCCTAGCAAATTTGGAGGGCACCGGGGAAATCACCATGCGCCGACTGGTCAAGGAAGCGCTACGCATGCGCCCGGATCGAATCATCGTAGGTGAGGTACGCGAGGCCGAATCATTGGACATGCTCATCGCCTTGAACTCAGGGATCGCCGGACTGTGCACCTTGCATGCGAACTCTGCGCGCGATGCAATCACCAAGATCTGCACCCTGCCGCTGTTGGCCGGCCCCAATATCACCAGCGACTTCACCGTGCGAACCGTGGCCGCCTGCATCGACCTGGTGGTGCACTGCACCCGCGACCCGAGCGGAAAACGCTATGTGCAGGAAATCCTCAGCGTGCGGGGCCGGGTGGAGGACGGCCAGTTCGAAACCTCAACGCTTTTCGAATACGGGCAGGGCGAACTGACCCAGGCACCCGGAGCCGACTGGGCGCACGAGAAATTCACGCTCGCCGGGATTAACGTCGCCCAATTGCTGATGGAACGCTCATGATCGCATTTCTAGGATTACTCGGCGGGCTGGGCATCGCGTTGATTGTGGACTGGCTGCTTTTCGACCCCACCCCGCCGCGGGCCAAACGCCAGTCGGCGATCCGGCTGTCCCTGCTGCGTGCGGGCATCGTGAGCCTGAGCCCGGCAAAATTTGTGGCGATCTGCGCGGCCAATGGACTGGTGTTCGTGCTGATCACCCTCGCTTTGACCGGCTCGTGGCTTTTTGCCAGCGTGTTTTTGCTCTTCGGGCTGTGGGCGCCATGGGTGTATCTGCGCCATCAGGCAGCCAAACGGCAGGCGGCGTTGCACGAACAGTGGCCAGAGGTGGTCGACCACCTGCGCAGCGCCATACGGGCCGGGCTATCGCTTCCCGAATCGCTGAGCCAGCTGGCCACCATGGGACCAGAACTGCTGCGTCCGGCATTTCGTGACTTCGCCCTGGACTATCGGGCCACCTCCAATTTTTCCATTGCACTTGAGCAATTGGGTGCGCGTCTGGCGGATCCGGTCTCCGATAAGATCCTGGCCACACTGCGCATCACCCGCGAGGTCGGCGGTACCGACCTGGGACAAACCTTGAGCACTCTGGCAGCATTTTTGCGCGATGACGTGCGCACCAGAGGAGAACTGGCAGCCCGCCAGTCGTGGATCGTTTCCGCAGCCCGGCTGGCGGTTGCGGCCCCCTGGATCCTGTTGCTGGTGCTCGGCACCCAAGAAGCGGCGAAAAACGCCTACCTGACCTCGGGTGGGGTGGTAGTACTCATCGGTGGACTGCTCATCTCGCTGTTGTGCTACCGGGTGATGCTGCGCCTTGGCACGTTGCCGGTCGAAGAGCGGGTGCTGGCATGAACTCGCTGATCCCTTGGGCGGTGCTGTGCGGCTTCGGCCTCGGCCTGGGCCTATGGATGATCATCGTTAACCTGCCCGCTTGGCGTCCGATGTCCTTCGCCGAACGCGTTGCCCCGCACATTCGTGTGGGCATGCGTTCTTCGAGGATGCTCGAAGATTCCTGGCGGGCCGAATCGCGTAGCCCGGCGGTGGTGCAATTCGCTGCGCCGCTACTGTCCCAGATCAAACGCCTCGCCAGTCTGCACAGCCCCGGCACCGAGACGGTACGCAAACGGCTTCGCGCCGCAGGACTGAAAGTCAGTGTTGTGGATTACCGCTCGCAAGAGATCATCTGCGCGCTGTTTGGCCTGCTGGCCGGCTCGGGGCTCATGGCCCTGCTCGCGCTGAGCCGGCCCACAAATTTGGCTTTTGCTCTCATCGTGGTGCTCGGCTGCGGCATGTTTGGGTTCATGGCCCGGGGCTGGTGGTTGAACGAACAGATTCAACGTCGTGCCCGCAAGGTTCTCACGCAATTCCCCACGGTCGCGGAGGTTCTCGCCCTCACTGTGGGAGCCGGTGAATCGACCACCGGCGCGATCGAACGGATTTCGCGTATCTGCCATGGGGTGATCGGCGATGAATTCACCGAAACACTCAACGAAATCCATGCCGGCAACTCGATGATTCAGGCAATGCAGAATATGTCCGATCGTATCCAAGTTGGGGCGATGACCAGGTTCGTCGACGCTATCGTCGTGGCCACAGAGCGAGGCACGCCGCTGGCACAAGTGCTCCGAGATCAGGCTCAAGATGTGCGTGATGCCTCCAAACGAGAGCTGATGGAAGTTGCTGGAAAACGTGAAATCAGCATGCTGATTCCAATAGTTTTTGGAGTCCTGCCGTTGACCATCGTATTTGCCGTGTTCCCCGGCCTAGCACTCTTGGAGATGAGCTATTGACAATTTGCCGCAGGATCACAGTATTTGCCAAACGCACAAATGTTAGGAAGTAATCCCATGTCCAGCTTCCAATCGTGGCTTCTGATCATGTCACTACGGCTGACCGAAGGCTGCCAGAATTTCTGGCGTCAATTCACGCTGAAGATGCGCGAAGAGCGCGGCGACGTCCCCGGATGGGTCATGATTACCCTGATGTCCGCTCTGCTGGTTGCCGCGTTGTTGGCCATCGCTGGTCCGCGTTTGCAGGACCTCTTCAACCAGGCGATCGATCGAGTCTCTGGATTAGGCTGAGCCAGGGCCTCGCGAGGATGAGCTGCGCCGCGACCGTTGTCCTACGTCGCTTCCGGAGACAAAGCCCGGATGAGGCGGGATCGGCCGTGGCCGAATTCGTCATGATCACCAGCTTGCTGATCGTCATCACACTTACTCTGATTCAACTGACGCTGGTGCTCCATGTGCGCAATACGCTCACCGACGCGGCGGCCAACGGCGCGCACTACGGGGCATTGGCTAACCGAACTCCATCCGACGCGGGCGGTCGAACCCGCCTGTTGATTGCCGAATCCTTGCATAGCGGTTTCGCCCAGAACGTGCAGGTGTCAACGAGCGCGGTCGGGGATAGTCAGCTAGTGAGCGTCACAGTGTCGACGCGGGTGCCGTTGATCGGGCTATTGCCCAACGGGTGGAATTTGAATGTTCGCGGCGAAGCGGTGCGTTATGAGTAAACGGATGCCCCGAGCCTCGCGCGATGAGGGCAGCGCCATCGTGGAATTTGTGTTCGCCTCCACGGTTCTGCTGATCCCAATGATTTACCTGATTCTCGCTGCAGGTCAGCTCCAGGCAGGATCCTATGCAGTAGTCGGTGCGGCAGACCAAGCCGCCAAGGTCTTCGCCGTCGCCGATACACCCGCCCAGGCGCAGTCAAATGCCCATCGGGTGGTGGAGCGTGCGATGAATAACTTCGGTTTATCTGGTGCCAGCACGCAGATATCCTGCGATCTTGAATGTCTGAGCCCCGGTAGCATTGTCACGATTCAAGTGTCCTTGCGCGTGCAGTTGCCGTTTGTCTCCGACTACTTTGATGTCTCCGCTTTCACCGTCGAGGCTGCCTCGACGCAACGAATCGACCGTTTTGGCTAGCGGCGGGAGGCGGTCGAGGTTACTGCGAACTGCCCGCGCCGAGGACGGGCAGTCGCTGGTGCTTGCCATTGGGTTGTGCGCGATCACCTTGTTGACTATTTCGGTGGTGCTCGCCGCGAGCGCGGTGAACCTCAAAGCGCGCCAGCTTTTGTCCGTCGCTGATGGCGCGATCGTCGCGGCCGTGGATGAGTTCGAATTTGTAGCCGACGGAGGTCAGCCACGAATCGAACTGAACCAGGCTCAAGTGCGGGCGGCAGTTCAGCGCTATCTGCAGGATGTGGACGCGGGACAGCGTGTAGATAATCTTGCCATTGGATCGGTACAGATTCTGCCCGATGGTCAGGGGGCGCGTTTATCTCTGACTGGGTCGGTACAGCCACCGATCATCGGGTGGATCGTCCCTTCCGGGGTGAACATCAGCGTCAATTCCTCCGCGCGCACCGTTTTGAGCAGATAGTGTCGCGAGCTTAAGCCGTCCGCTTACATGGCGTAGGCTTAGATAACTATGGCAAAAACTGACTTCTCCGCTGAAATTCGTTCGCTTCGATCCACTTTCTCTGCGATTGAGGACGTAAGCGACGTTGCTCAAATTAAGGCCGATATCGCCATGCTTTCGGAAGAAGCCGGCGTCCCTGACCTATGGGATGATCCAGCCAGCGCGCAGGTTGTCACCAGCAAGCTGTCCCATCGACAGACGGAACTTGAACGCCTGAATAAGTTGCGCACGCGAATCGACGATCTTGAAGTTCTCGTGGAACTTGCCGAAATGGAAGACGACGACGAAACCCTAGCCGAAGCGGACAAGGAACTCATCTCGATCCACAAGGCGCTGGATGAGCTGGAAATCGTCACGTTGCTCAATGGCGAGTTCGATTCGCGCGGTGCGGTGGTGACGATCCGTGCCGGAGCAGGCGGCGTCGATGCCGCAGACTTCGCCGAAATGCTGTTGCGCATGTACCTGCGCTGGGCGGAAAAGCACGGTTACAAGGCCACCGTAATGGATACCTCCTATGCGGAAGAAGCCGGCTTGAAATCCGCCACCTTCGAAATAGACGTGCCATACGTCTTCGGAACTCTTTCCGTCGAAGCCGGAACCCACCGCCTGGTACGGATCTCACCCTTCGACAATCAAGGTCGCCGTCAAACGTCCTTTGCCGCGGTGGAAGTTGTGCCCTTGATCGAACAGACCGACACCATCGAAATCCCCGAATCCGAGCTTCGAGTGGACGTCTTCCGTTCCTCGGGACCAGGCGGCCAAAGCGTGAACACCACGGACTCGGCGGTCCGCATGACTCACATTCCCACGGGCACCGTGGTGTCGATGCAGAACGAGAAATCACAGATCCAGAACCGCGCCGCCGCATTGCGCGTTATGCAGTCGCGTTTGTTGCTGATTAAGAAGCAACAGGAGAGCGCGCAGAAGAAAGAGCTGGCTGGCGACGTTAAAGCATCGTGGGGTGACCAGATGCGCTCCTACGTGCTCAACCCCTATCAGATGGTGAAGGACCTGCGTACCGAACACGAGGTCGGTAATACTCAGGCGGTACTCGACGGTGAAATCGATGATTTCATTGACGCGGGAATCCGTTGGCGAGCGGGAAACCGACGCCCCGCGAACTAACTCAAAGGCCTGGAACTGAAATAGTTTCAGGCTTTTTTGTTTCTAAATTCCTCTGATTTTTAGAACTAAAAAGTTCAAGTTTATTGCCGGTTTCGAGCCGAAATCCTAGGATTTCAGCTACGTGAAAATCAAGTACATGCTAAGATGAGATGGTTGCTGAGGGCATTGCGCCCTGCAGTTTTCGCGATTCTAGTAGCTCAGACCCGCTCGATGTAGGCGCATTGGCCTCTTTGAAGCCGTCGAAAACGCCATCGATAATGGCAGATAGACGCGAAAATTAGGCGCATCATTTGCGAGGTCTCGGCAACGAATGAACAACCGAGAATCTATAGATTTGAACGGACATTCGCGCGCAATTGCGTGTGTAATTTCGGTTTTTAACGAAGGAAATCGCATTAATGCGGCGGTGCTGTCCCGGAATCGGGGCAGCTCTTTGCTTGCCAGCACGAGGATGCGAAGCAATTGATAACGATACGTAACGTGAGTGAAGGAAGTGATTGATGGATAGAGGGCTTATGTACGTCGGCTAAGCGAATCCTCGCGAATCATTTCGCGGGATGAGACGTGCGAACCACGCATCAAAAGTTTCGAGGCTTGCCTCGGAAGATGCCAATTCTCAACTACGTCGTTTGAAGGAGGTGGCGTGTGAACAACCCGGAAACGGTCGGTTTCAGCGCCTTGATCATCGTACTTTTACTGGTCTTATTCTATGGGGGAACTTTTTTCGTTTCCACGAAGATTGGCCAGAAAAATGAAAACGCCGACGGTTACATGACCGCAGGCAATAAAATCGGATTCGGAATCTCCGCGGCCAGTATGACCGCGACATGGATCTGGGCATCCTCAATGTATGCCTCCGCCGCCTCGGGCTACACCTACGGCATCAGTGGTCCTATCCACTACGGACTCTGGGGCGCCTTGATGATTCTGTTCATCTACCCGTTCGGTAAGCGGATCCGCAAAGTCGCACCGAAGGCCCATACCCTGGCCGAAGTCATGCACGCCCGTCACGGTCGCTCCAGCCAGCTGATGCTAGCCGGTTCGAATATTGTCGGTTCGGTCATCTCATTGATGTCCAACTTCATCGCCGGTGGCGTGCTCATCTCCATGCTCTCTCCCTTCAACTTCATTCAAGGCGTACTCGCGGTAGCCGGTGGCGTATTGCTCTACACGCTGTGGTCCGGATTTCGCGCCTCAGTTCTCACCGACTTCATGCAAGTTATGGCGATGCTTGGCGCCGTGGCAATCATCGTCCCGTTCATTTTCTTCGCTGCCGGATTCCCCGCGGCGTTCGAGACCGGTGCCGGCAACCTGACCGCCCAACAATCGAACTTCTTCTCTTCCGAAGCATTCCTGAACCAGGGTGCCCCGTATATCGCCGCGGTGTTGGCTTACGCAATCGGTAACCAAACCATCGCACAGCGTCTGTTTGCGGTTCGCGAGGATTTGATCAAGCCGACCTTCATCACCGCTACCATCGGCTACGGCGCCATGGTAATCGGCGTCGGCATGATCGGCGTACTAGCCCTGTACCTAGGCTTCGAACCAACCGATGGCAACGTCAACAACATCATTCCGGAGATGGCCATGAGCTACCTGCCTGGTATCTTGTTGGCTCTGTTCTTCGTTATGATCATCGGTGCGCTTTCATCCACCGCTGACTCGGACCTAGCTGCTTTGTCATCGATTATGATGGCCGATGTTTACGGCCAGAACGTTGCAGGCAAGAAGAAAGCCAATCCGAAGACCATGTTGTTGGTAGGACGCATCACGATGATCGTGGCAACGGTCTTGGCGGTCTGCCTCGCTAGTTTGCAATTGAACATCCTTGACCTTTTGGTCTTCGTCGGTGCACTTTGGGGTGCCTTGGTTTTCCCAGTGCTTGCCAGCTTCTACTGGAAAAAGGTCACGAACAAGGCCTTCACCGCAGCGGTTTTGGTCGCCTTGGCTGTTTTCGTTCCGGTGCGTTTCGATTTGATCCCAATGACCGGATTCACCGCCGTAGTCATCGAGCTCCTGGCGATTCTTGGTATCGGCATCGTGCTTGGTCTGATGAGCTTCGGCTTCTTTGGGCTGCGCCCGGCATTGATCGTCGGCACCATCGCCACGCTCGTCGCGGCCCCATTCTGCTTCGGCTTCTTGCGTGACTACACGACCTTGACCGCCTCGCTCGTCGCTTACTCGGTGAGTACCCTGATTTGCTACTTCATGTCGTTCCGTTCCAAGGAAGACTTTGACTTTGCGGTCATCGCCGAGCGCGCTGGCGACTTCGACCCGGTCGACGAGCTGATCGCCACCGCCACGAGTGGTGCCGATAAAACCGAAGGTACGAATACTCCGAAGGGGAAGGAATAAACATGTTGGCACTCACCATTTACGTATTGGCCTGGCCCGTGGTTGTCGCCGGAGTGGCGATCTTTATTGGCAGGGCCTTCATCGCCGAGGCCCTCGCAGCAAAGCGCAATGGCCACCCGCTGATCTAGCAGTCTAATTTCAGGGGTAAGCGCCGGTCATTTGCCGACGCTTGCCCCTGAAGCATTTAATAGCGAAAAGATCAGAATCCCTTGTGGGATATGCCGGACCCCTGAACTATCCGGAAGCACCGCTGATGTGCGCAAGGTCACCGGGGCTACTTGTTGGACGAAAAAGTAGTCAGGTCACCGTGCTTCACGGATTGCGCCAAGGCTGTGGAAACAGCATGAATGTGACAACACACCGCCCCAGCCGCACACGATGTTCACGTTGCACCGATAAGGTTTGGAAGACTGGCGCATCAAAAACGTTCGATCTCGACCCGAGTTTCCGTGGGTCGCGCCCCGACGGCAACTAGCGATTGAAGACATGATTAAATTCGAAAATGTCTCGATGGTTTACGAGCCGAAGCAGAAGAATGCTGCTTTGAATGACGTAAACATCGAGGTTAACCGTGGCGAATTCGCCTTCTTAGTTGGAGAATCCGGCTCGGGAAAGTCTACTTTTCTGAGCTTGATACTGCGCGAAAAACGAGCCACGGATGGAGCGGTATACGTTGCAGGTCAAAACCTGAACCGTATCCCGAGCCGCCGTGTGCCCAAATTGCGCCGCGACATCGGTTTCGTGTTCCAGGACTTTAGGCTACTTCGCGAACGGACAGTGTTCGATAATGTCGCGTTTGCGATGGAAGTTATTGGTGCCTCCCGCGCGCAGATTCGTGATCGAGTTCCGGACGCGCTGAGAATGGTCGGGCTAGAAGACAAAGCCCGCCGTAAACCAACCGAACTTTCAGGTGGCGAGCAGCAACGCGTGGGTATTGCCCGCGCCATCGTGAACAAGCCATCGATCCTGCTTGCCGATGAGCCGACTGGTAACCTCGACCGCAAAAACAGCGTCGAGGTTATGAACGTGCTTGATCGGATTAATCAGAATGGCACCACCGTGCTGATGGCCACGCATGCCCACGAATTGGTCAGCGAATTCCGTCATCGCGTCATCGAACTGAGTAAGGGCAACGTCGTCCGCGACGAAGCTGATGGTCAGTACACGGCGATGACCACCGTAATTAATCAAGATGGTTCTCGCGAGCTGCTCACCGGTGAGGCCGCTAAGGAAGCATCTGGCGAGCTCGCAACGAACGTAGAGAAGGACGAGGACCAGTGAGACTAGGATTTATCCTCCGCGAGGCTGCTAAGGGCCTTCGGCAAAATGTCATCATGGTCGTCTCGGTTGTTTTGGTGACATTCGTATCCCTGACCTTCGTCGGCGCTTCGGCGTTGCTGCAGCTGCAGATCAACCAGATGAAGGGCTACTGGTACGACCGCATGGAAGTTGCGGTCTTCCTGTGCGACGACAACACCGCCGCGCCCAATTGCGCCGGCGAGGGGGTCACCGATGAGCAGCGCACGAGTATTCAACAGCTGCTGGAATCTGACGAGATGTCTCCGTACATCAAGGAATTCGCGTATGAGTCGAAGTCTGATGCCCTGAAGAACTTCAAGGAGCAATACAAGAACTCTTCCCTGGTGGATCAGGTCACCGAGGATCAGCTTCCGGAGTCGTTCCGTGTTGGGCTAGTTGACCCGGAGAAGTATCCGGTGATCAACGAGGCGTTCTCCACCGTTGCGGGCGTCGACTCGGTGGTGGATCAACGCGAACTTTTGGAAAAGGTCTTCCAGCTCGTCCGAGTAGCATCGGCCGCTGCGGCTGTGGTGGCGATCGTGATGATTGCCTGCGCGGTGCTGTTGACCGGTACGACCATTCAACTTTCTGCGATGCACCGGCGTTTGGAAACCACGATTATGCGTTTGGTCGGTGCTTCGAAAACGACCATCCAACTTCCGTTTATTATCGAAGGCGTGATTGCCTCCGTTATCGGTGGTTTACTTGCTTCGGGCACCTTGTGGCTGCTTGTGAAGTTCCTTGTTCAAGATAAACTCGCCAACGAAAACGTTGGCGTTGCCTTCATCTCGACGAATGAAGTTCTACTCGTTGCTCCAGGGCTCTTGATTATTGGTATCGTTTTAGCCACAATTTCTTCAGTGGTAACGTTGAAGCGTTACCTGAAGGTTTAGCTGTTCGTTATCTTTGATCGAACTTCAGAACTTGATGCACAAAAACCCTCTAAGGAGCAGTATGCTATCCAACGCGGTGCGACGTAAGTTCCTACGCGCCACCATCGGTGGAGCCCTTGCTTTGTCGCTTACTTTGCCGGCGGGTATCGTACTCGCCGACGAACTGGATGACCGTAAGGAAAAGGTCGAACAGAACATCGACAACCTTGAACAGGATATGGAAGTCCTAGACGCGGATATCGTTGAGACGGATCGCAAGCTGCGAGAGCAACAAGCCCAAGTTCCAGTGGCAGAAGCGGCCTTGGCCGACGCGCAAAGCCGTGTAGCAAATGCCCAAGCCACTGTCGCTGACCTGACGAACCGGTTGATCAGTGCCCAGGCCACCCGTGACAAGGTTGCCAAAGCGATCGAAGAAAACGCAGCCAAGATAGCTGAAGCTGAAAACACCATGGCGCAAATCGCCTCCGAGGCTTACAAGCGCGGTGGAGTTTCCAGTGGTCTAGACATGATCCTGAACATGGACTCGGCCACTGCCATGGCCGACGGTCTAGACATGGCCAATAGGGCCATGGATTCTCAGAACGCCGTATATAACGATCTGGCGCAAGAGAAGGCAACTGACGAGAGTAACAAACTTCGCCTGGCCGCCGTGGAGGAAGAAATTTCTTCACTCAAGGGACAAGCCGAAGAAGCTCTCGCGCAGGAACAGGGCGCCCGCGATGCAGCGCAATCGGCCAAAGATGAATTGAACGCCCTCGTGGCCAGCACCGAATCTCTCAGCGCCGAGCTGGAATCTAAGAAGCCGCAGATTCAGGCGAAGCTGAAGTCGCAAGAGCAGGAATACGCCACGGTGAATCAGCAGATCAAAGAACGCCAAGAGCGCCTGATCCGCGAAGAAGCCGAGCGCAAGCGCAAGGCGGAGGAGAAAGCTCGCAAGGAAGCCGAGGCGGAGCGTCAGCGCATCGCTAAAGAGAAGGAAGCCTACGAGGCCGAGCAGGAGCGCCAAGCCGCCGAAGCGAAGCGGAAGCAGCAGACGTACCAGAAGAAGCAATACGTCGCTCCCAAGGCAAAGCCGAAGACCGAATCCCGCGCGGAACCAAGCAGCTGGGGCTTGATCAAGCCAACGAGCAGCTCGCGAATTACTTCCAGCTTCGGCTGGCGTCCGACCCCGGCGGGAACCATTGACTACACCGGTCGCGGTGGCTATGTTCACGCAGGCGTCGACTGGGGTTTCGGCGGCCAATGTGGTTCACCGGTTGTCGCAGCTACCAGTGGTGAAGTGTGGTTCGCCGGATGGGGTGGTTCCTCGGGCAATAAGGTGACCGTCTCGCACGGTGTCGTCAAGGGCAAGGCTTTGGCGACAAACTACCATCACCTTTCACGTATCGCTGTGAGCAACGGGCAGCACGTCAACCAGGGCCAAGTTGTCGGGTATGTGGGCACGACGGGTAACTCGACCGGCTGTCACCTGCACTTCGAAACGATCATCAACGGTTCGCATGTGAACCCATTGGGACTTCTCTAGCGTTAGACTTGTTATTTGTGCGCGGGAATCCGCCCGCGACATGCAAGGAGTGTCATGGCTAAGAAGAACCAAGAAGATCGCATCATCGCGAGCAACCGCAAGGCGCGCCACGATTTTGAGATTCTAGATACCTTCGAAGCGGGCATGGTGCTGACAGGGACCGAAGTTAAGTCACTGCGCGAAGGCAAAGCTTCGCTGGTGGAGGGCTTCGGCCAGTTCTACCGCAATGAGCTCTACATTGAGAACTGCTACATTCCTGAGTACCTGAACGGTTCGTGGACTAATCATGCCGCCCGACGTCGTCGCAAGCTATTGCTGCATCGCGCAGAACTGCTCAAGATCGAACGTAAAATCTCTGAGTCAGGTCTGACAATCGTCCCATTGAAGTTGTACTTCAAAGATGGGCGCGCGAAGATCGAAATCGGTGTGGCCCGCGGCAAGCGCGAATACGATAAGCGACAGACGCTGCGTGAACAGCAGGACAATCGCGAAGCACTACGGGCAATGCGAGAGCGTAATCGCGGCCACGCATAAGCGTGAGGCGAAACTCGTTGGGATACCCTCCCGAATTGCGCTATGATTGATTAACGCACCATTGGTGTGGTTGCACCCGGGAGACCGGGACTGACAACAAAATACGGGGATGATCGGTTTCGACGGTGTGAGTCGCGACAGATGAAGCGGGCCGAGGATGCAAAGTTATCTCGTAAACGCTCTTTGCAAAACAATAAGTGCCGACTCAAAGCGCACTGACTTCGCTCTCGCTGCCTAAGCAGCCAGACAGTCCGTAAGCCAGGGGATGCTATCGCCCCTGTTCCTTACGTCATTTAGATAGCCACTGTATCCAGCGGCCGTTACCGCTGTTGGGTACATATTTTGGTAACTGTGCCCGGATCAACCACATGTTTGCGTGATGGTTGGGGCAGAGAAATTCCGCAGCAAACTGCGCCCGGAGAAGACCTGGCAACGCCACATCGGACGGGAGTTCAATTCTCCCCATCTCCACGTATTTTAACCCCGGGATCCTCGTGATCCCGGGGTTTTCTTTTGCCCGACGGCCTAATTGGCTTGGCTATTGGCCGGGCGACTATGGCTAATCACGGAATGCGGCAGCTCGATACAGTTCCGTTAGTTTCTTTCAATACAGGCCCGGGACATCCTCGCGAAGAATGGTAACGCTATTGCTACCATCCTGCGTTGTCAACGTGACGCGTTGCAGCTCCGGCGACTCATATCCCACCCCCGACATCACGGCTTCGGCGTACGAATGCGCGGCTTGAAGATTGACCCAGTAGGCGTCCTGGACGGTGATCACGAGTAAACCTGTCTCCGGCGATTCCCAGCCGATGGTTCCGTGCTGCGGAGTCCAGCCCTTGAAAGCCGCGAAACTTCGAGCTCCCCGACCATTGAGATACTGGTTTATTTTCTCGTCGGCCCATTGCTGCGGGTCCTCCGGCGTGGTGAGCTCATTGGCGTAATAGCGCAGCTCGGTGGAGCCGGTGTTGGCTTCGGTTCCCTTCTCAACGGCGGGCATCGTCCGCGGTCCCGGGGTTACTTCATATGCGGTGCAGCCGGCGAGGGACAAGGCAACTACCAAGGGGAGCGGAGCTAATTTCTTCACGAGTTCTTCAGTAGACATCGACACGAGTGTATCGGTCGGGGACGACAATTAGTGCCCGGAGTTGCAGTACCTTAACCAACTTCTCAGAGGTTTCGTGGGCAACGCATTTGGCCGACAATTCCTGCGATCAATATACCAGCGGATAGGGCTGTAAGCGGACATGAAAAACTGCCCATAGGTGGCCAAATAAATGCCCACACGCGGCCAACAAAACTGCCCACTGACGGACAGCAGTAATACCCATCCACGGCCAGTGATCTTTGCCCACTGATTTCGTAACCACCCACTTTCTCACCACCACGCCGCCACGGCAGGTATGAGAGCGGGGCCCCTTCCATCGGGTTTGATGAAAAGTACCAACAACTCATCAATCCATGGTTCTGAAAGGAGCCCCTCTATGAAGTCTGACGGAGAAATCATGGAAATCCTTGCAGCGTACGACCGGACCGGGTCGTTTCGCGCCGCAGCCGCAGCCGAACTGACCGGATGCTCGCATCACACAGTCGCCAAACACGTCAAAGCCCGTAACGCGGGCGCCCCAATCCCCACGGTGAAACCCCGGGTGAAACTCACCGACACTTTTCGGGACAAAATTGAAGAACTCATCAAAGCAACAAGCGGCGTCGTGCGTGCCGACAAAGTCCACGAAACCTTGGTCAGCATGGGCTTCACCGGCTCAGAGCGCTCCACCCGCCGCAGCGTTGCGGAAGCGAAGCTCGCGTACCGGCTAGGAAACCAACGTAATCATGCCCCGTGGGTCACCGAGCCAGGGCTGTGGCTTCAATACGATTTCGGGGACGGACCGGTCGTGGACGGAGTGAAAACTGTGTTGTTTGTTGCTTGGCTGGCCTGGTCACGCTTCCGCGTGGTCATTGCGTTACCTGACCGGCAGGGCCCGACGGTGTTCGCCGCGTTGGACCGCACGTTCCGCTTGCTCGGCGGAGCACCAACTTACGTGCTGACAGACAACGAAAAAACGGTGACCGTCATGCACGTTGCCGGCATCCCGGTCCGTAACCGGTCCGTAGTAACGTTCGCCCGCTACTACTCAGTCAGTGTGCTGACCTGCGAACCACGGGACCCTGCGACGAAGGGCGGGGTGGAGAACGCAGTGAAAATAGCGAAAGCAGATCTGGTACCTACCGGCACTAACCTGCGTGAAGCGTACGCGTCCTTCGAAGAAGTTGAGCAAGCGTGCGAGCAGTTCATGGCGCAAGTGAATCAGAAGAAGCACCGTGCTACAGGGCAAGCACCGATGGATAGACTCACCGCCACCGAGCAGTCCTTATTGCACGCGGTCCCGGCCGACCCGTTTACCTTGGCTTTAGGTGAAAGCCGCAAGGTTCCGATGAACACGTCAATGATCACCTATGAAAATGCCCGCTACTCCGTTCCGGGAAGCCTTTTGGGTCAGAGCGTTTGGGTGCGCACCGTCGGGGTGGGGCACCACGCGACAGTGATTATTGTTCATCAGGGCGTTGATGGTCCGGTGCAAGTGGCCTCTCATTCGAAGCTGGGGCCAGGAATGGTGGGCGTGAAATCGGAGCATTTCAACGGAAACCAAGACAAGAAAATCCCTGGGTTCAAAGAACCGAAGCCACGTAATCAGGCCGAGCGGGACTTCTGCCAGATCGGTGCCGAAGCGACCAGCTGGCTTACTGAAGCAGCCTCGACCGGCACTGACAGGATCCTAGTGAAAATGGCTGAAGCGGTGAGCCTGGCTAAATTGCACGGCGCTGCCCCGGTGGATCGTGCCTTGGGCTTGGCCGCAACTCATCACCGTTTCGGATATGAGGACCTACGTTCCCTCCTCGCCTCCGAAGTCACCCGGGAACAGCCAGCACAGCAGCAGGCCAGCGAAGTAAATTCTTTGACTCAAGGAACTAGATCTTGGGCTGATTTTGGAGTTATCGAACCGGAAGAAGAACAGTAAAATGGCTATCACCACCACACATACGGCCCCGCTGCTCCCGCCTGAGATTGAGCAGCAGTTACGTGCTTTGAGGATGCCTCACGCACGCGTGGCAGCACCTGAGCTGTTGGCAACGGCGAAATCCCAGCGGTGGGAACCGGTCGAAGTATTGCGAGCGTTGCTGGAAGAAGAGATGGCAGGTCGTTCCCGCTCGGTGACTGCGACCCGTCGCAAAGCTGCAGGTTTCCCCTCGGGGAAGACGTTTGATACGTGGGATCCTGCGCTTTCAACGATTCCGGTGGCTACGCAGCAAGCGTTGCGTAGCTTGGAATGGGTGCAGCGTAAAGAGAATCTGGTGCTTGCAGGACCGTCAGGGACCGGCAAAACTTTTTTCCTTGAAGCGTTGGGTCAGCAGGCGGTGGATCAGGGGATGAAAGTTGTCTGGTTCACGCTGGAGAAGTTAGCCGGGATTATCCGGTCGCACCGGGTGGATGCCACGGTGAACAGGGCTGTTGACAAGGTGCTTCGGGCAGATTTAGTCGTTATTGACGATATTGGCCTGTTGCCGGTGCCCCAGGATGCTGCTGAGGCTTTGTATCGGGTGGTTGATACCGCGTATGAGAAACGTTCGGTGGCGATTTCTTCGAATTTGCATCCGTCGGGGTTTGACGAGTTGATGCCGAAGACGTTGGCTACTGCGACGGTGGATCGGTTGTTGCATCATGCTCATATTTGCCAGACCAGTGGCGATTCGGTGCGGTTGACGCAGGCGTTGGCTGGGGTGGGGGTGAGCTCGTTGACGTAACCCATATCAATGGTGGGCTGTTGTTGTTGTTGATGGTCACTGCCATACTGGCTTTTATTGTTCAGTGGGCAGTGGTGGTGACCGTCAGTGGGCAGTTTTGTTGGCCATCAGTGGGCATTTTTCGTGGCCACCGTTGGGCAGAAACCAATGTCCCTTGACATGGGGCGGACGAATACCGGTCACCTATGGACTGCAATCGCGCGGAACATAGCAGTGACCAGAGTGATGATCGTTGATTGCGCAACGTTTACAACACCGAAAACTCCTGTCGCCAGCAGTCGTCGAAACACCGCTTCCAGGGCCCCTGCCATGTGTGGTTAAGATAGGTAACAAGGAGCCTTGCGAGCGAGTCATGTCGCGGGGCTATGGTTTAGCACTTAGACTTAAACAGAACGGCCAAGCCGACGGCCAGATCGCTGAAACGGAGTGAGATCGAAAACGATGGGTAAAAACGGTTCCCAGCGGGTATCACCGGTAATTTCGGCACTCTATGCTGTGGTCGCATTCCTCCTCGAAGTTGGTTTGCTTTTCGCCGCTGCGCTGGCCGCCATTGCTTTCATTCCGTGGCCGACGATTCCATCGATCCTCGTGGTCGTAGTGCCTTTGTTGATCATCTGGGCGCTGTTCTTCTCGCCTAAGGCGAAGTTCCGGCTCCGCTTGCGCACACGCTTGATGCTCATTCATCTGTTCTACCTGGTCGGTGCCTACGTGCTCTGGCTGAGCGTGGATCATTCATTCACCGATCAATCGCAAATCTGGGCGATCGCGATGCTGTCGTTGACCGGCATTAGCGCAATCCTGATCCTGGCCACCGGCGGATACGTGGTTCCACATGACCGCGAGAAGCGCGGTCCGGCCACCCCGCCCCCTGTGCAGGATGCCAAGCGCAGCCAAAATCGTGGACGCCGCGCGGCACGCTAAGTTTTCACGGCTAGTAATGAGGGGCTCGGTCAACTGACCGGGCCCTTGCTCGTACCCGCCAGGCGAGGTTTAGACGTTCAGCAACCAGCCCAGCAGCCCGGCGATTCCGGCAAATACCAGCGTGCCTAACAGGAACATGATGGCGCGGGCGCGGTTTACCTCGTAGAGCAGGTGGAAGCCGACGAAGAGGGTGCTTGCAGTGGTCAGCGAACCGCAGAACCCGGCAGTCAGCAACCATAAACGGTCCGCGGCAGATAAGGTGCCAGCGAAGCTGTCCCGGGTGAGCTCTAGTCCGTGAGCGTGCGCATAGCCAAGGAAAAGGCCCAGCGCGAAGGTGCCGACGATGTTGGCGGTGAGGATTCCCAGCGGCCAGCCACGCCAGAGGCTGTGGGTATCGTCATGGGTGGCGGGAAGCGCTCGGTCAAGCAGGTATCGTCCCACCGCGCCTAGCGCCCCAGCCAGCAGCAAGAGTCCGATCATGGGCGGCCCTTGGATGCTGGTACCAGACGGAGGATCACTCGGTGGGTGGTGAAGACCGCGGCAAGGCACAGCGTGACGGTCAGGGCCAAATAGCCCAGGTAGCCGGTGGCGCTCATCGCGGTGAAGAGCAGCAGCACGGTGGACAGGGTGGTGAATGCGCCAAAGAAACCGGTACCGGCGGCCAGCTGGAGCAGCGGATTCAATGGCCTGCGGGCGCCGTAGGCGCTCAGCCCGGCCAGGGCGGTGCTGCCCAGCACATTGACCAGCAAGGTCGACGCGGCCCACTCGTTGGCTGGCAGAAGCATGTCCACCCCGACCCGGGCGTAGGCTCCGAGTGCGCCGCCAATTGCTACCGCAAAGAGCCGGTAGACGGTCTGCCTGCGAATCACAGTTCGCGAACCCAGATCAGCGATGCCGAGATGTAATCCAAGCCGTGCGGAATCTCGATAACCGCTCCGGGGACGAGTCCCAGGTCCTTGGCGCGGCGCAGGAATTCCGGGTCCTCGTCGCTGACCCGGCAGATGACCGCGCGCGGTCCGTCGAAGCGGTCCAGCCGTTGCGCATCGCGTGCTGCGAGCACACCGGCGGCCGAGGGAATTGCGTCTCCGTGCGGGTCTACCGCCGGGTGGCCCAGCCGTGCGTGCAGTGCGTCGATGAATCGGTCGGTGACGGTATGCTCGAGCTGTTCGGCCTCGTCGTGGACCTCATCCCAGCCATAGCCGAGCTCATCGCGCAGGAAGGTCTCCAGGATGCGGTGCCGGCGCACCATGCGCAGCGCTTCGCGCCGCCCGGTGGCGCGAAGCGAGATGGCCCCGCGCGGGATATGGTCCACCAGGTTCTTAGCCGCCAGCTTCTGCACCATCGCGGTGGCCGAGGCGGGGGATAGGCCCAGCTGGTCGGCCAGCGCACCGGTGCCGACCGGGGTCTCTTCCCACTCGGTGAGCAGGTACAGCGCCTTGAGGTAGTCTTCCTCGCTGGTGGTCAGCTTGCGCGGATCATATCCGGGCATGGCTAGCCGCGGTTCAGGTAGGGCAGGATCGCGTCGTGCAATTTCCCGTTGCTGGCCAGCGCATTGCCGTCGTGGCAGCCCTCCACGCCGGCGATGGAGGTGAAGCGGCCGCCGGCCTCGCGCACGACGGGGACCAGCGCGGCCATGTCGTAGAGTTCCAGTTCCGGTTCGAAGGCGGCGTCCACCGCGCCCTCGGCGACCAGCGCGTAGGACAGGAAGTCGCCGTAGCCGCGGGTGCGCCAGGCCGTCCCAAGCAGTTCGAGCAGGCCATCGAGCTTGCCGCGTTCCTTCCAGCCGTTCAGCGAGGCGTAGGACAGCGAGGCGTCGGGCAGTTCGGCCACCGCCGAGACCGCCAAGCGGCGTTGGCCTTCGCTGCCCGGCTCGGTGACGAATGCCCCCAGCCCGGTGGCCGCATGCCAGCGGCGGGAAAGCGCCGGAGCGGAAACCACGCCGAGCACCGGCTCGTCGTCGATGAGCAGCGCGATCAGCGTCGCCCACACCGGCACGCGGCGCACGAAGTTCTTCGTCCCGTCGATCGGGTCGATGACCCAGCGCCGGGACCCGGTGCCGTGCACCCCGAATTCCTCGCCGAGCACCGAATCTTCGGGGCGGTGCGCGGCGAGCTCTGCGAGGATCAGTTCCTCGGCGCCGCGGTCCGCGTCGGAGACCGGGGTCATATCGGGTTTGGTTTCCACCCGCAGGTCGTTGGAACCGTAGCGGGCCAAGGTGAGCGCATCGACCTTATCGGCCATCGCCAAGGCGAATTCAAGGTCTTGCTGCAAGGTGTATTCGGCCATGGTGTGGTGGCGCTAGAGCGCGCCCAGCTCCTTCTCGTGCGTGGTGTCCTCGGTGGTGATCAGTCGGCGGTAGGAAGCCAGCCGGGAGGCGGCGGCCGGAGGCGTTTGCGGATCCTGCACCCAGGCTTCCAGCGCGCAGCCGGCGGCGTTGGCCTGGTGGTTGCAGCCGCGCGGGCAGCCGGTGGCGATATCTGCCAGCTCCTCGAAAGCGCCCAGGATATTGTCCGGATCCACCAGGCCCAGCCCGAAGGACCGGATGCCGGGGGTGTCGATCAGCCAGCCGCCGGCGGCCTCGCCCAGGCGCAGCGCCAGCGCATTCGATGAGGTGTGCCGGCCGCGGCCGGTCACCGAGTTCACCTGCCCGGTGGCACGGGTGGATCCGGTCAGCGCGTTGACCAGCGTGGATTTGCCCACCCCGGAATGGCCGAGCACCACCGAAACGCAGCCCGAGAGCAGTTCTTCGAGTTCCTCCAGCGCGCCGACCGCTAGCCGGGCGCTGGATCCGTCGGCACCGCGCGCATCCACGCCGGTGGCCTCATCCCCGGTGGTGCGCGAGATGACTACCGGCAGCGCCAGCCCCTCGTAGTGGCCCAGGAATTCGGCCGGGTCCTTCACATCGGCCTTGGTCACGCAGAGCACCGGCTGGATCCCGGCATCATAGGCGGCCACCAGGGCGCGGTCCACGAAGCCGGTGCGCGGCTCGGGGTTGGCGGCGGCGACCACGATCACCAGCTTGTCGACATTCGCCACGACCACCCGCGCGGTCGCGTCGGTGTCATCGGCGCTGCGGCGCAGCAGCGTGGTGCGTTCCTCGATGCGCACCAGCCGTGCCAGGGTGTCCGGCTTGCCGCTGGTGTCGCCGACCAGCGCCACCAGATCCCCGGGCACGACCGCCTGGCGGCGCAGCTCGCGGGCGCGCGCGGCGACCACGATCCGCTCCTCGGGCGTGTCCTCGTCCAGGATTGCCGTGTAGCGGCCGCGGTCCACGGTGATGATGCGTCCGATGACCGCCTTCTCGTAGGCCGGGCGCTCCTTGGTGCGCGGGCGGGAGCCCTTCTTGTTGGGCCGGACCCGCACCGTGAAATCGTCGTATTCGCTGTAGCTCATCAGCCTGCCTGACCCGGTGCGCCGGGCGCTGCGGTGCTGGCCATCTGCGCCCAGAGCTGCGGGAAATCGGGCATGGTTTTTGCGGTGGTGGCGATGTTCTCCACGCGCACCCCTTCGATGGCCAGACCCAGCAGCGCGCCGGCGGTGGCCATCCGGTGGTCCTCATAGCTGTGCAGGTCCGCCGCCTGCAGCGCCCCGGGTTCGATGCGCAGCCCATCCTCGGTGGCGCGCACCCGGGCGCCCACCTTGGACAGCTCGGTTTCCAGCGCGGCGAGCCGGTCGGTTTCGTGGCCGCGCAGATGCCCGATGCCGTGCAGCGTACTCGGCGCATCGGCCAGCACGCACAGCGCCGCCAGGGTGGGAGCCAGCTCGGAGGCATCCGCGTAGTCGATCCCGTGGATGGTTCCGGAACCGCGCACCGAGAGCACCCCGTCCGCGGAGCGCGAGACCTCGGCGCCCATGGCGCTGAGGATCTGCACCCATTTGCCCCCGACCTGGGTGGTGTTTTCGGGCCAGAAAGGCACCCGCACGGTGCCCGCGGTGGCCAGCGCCGCGGCCAGGAACGGTCCGGCATTCGAGAGATCCGGTTCCACGGTGACGGTGAAGCCGGCGATGGCGCCGGGAGCGATCTGCCAGCCGCGCCCGTCGGCGTCTTCCGCGACCGCAACGCCTAGTTCGCGCAGCGTGGCCACGGTCATCAGGATGTGGTCGGGGCTGGCGATATGCCCTGCGGCGGCCCGCAGGTGCAGCCCGCCGGGCAGCGCATGCCCGATGAGCAGCATCGCGGAAATGAATTGGGAGCTGGCCGAAGCGTCGATGGTGACCGATTCGCGCGCGGCCACCGCGGAGGCATCCATGGTGAAGGGCAGCATGGAGGGCTGTGCGTGGAAATCGAATCCGACGCCGAGCGCGGCCAGCGCGTCAAGCACCGGGGCCATCGGGCGCACCCGGGCGGCGGGGTCCCCGTCAAAGTGGACCTTCGCCCCGGTGACTGCCGCCAGTGCGGGCACAAAGCGCATCACGGTGCCGGCCAACCCGCAGTCCACGCGCGGGGTTTCGGCGCCCGCGGGGCCACCTGGGGTGAGCACCACCGTGGTGGAGCCGTCCTCCTGCGCGGTTCGCTGAACGCGCACGCCGAACTGCTCCAGAGCACGCAGCATCAGTTCCGTATCGCGGCTGATCAGCGTGTTGTGGATCGTGGAGGGTGAATCTGCCAGCGCGGCCAACACCAGATACCGGTTGGTCAAGGATTTCGACGCCGGAACGCTCACCGTCGCATCCAGCGCGCCGGAGGCAAAAGGTGCCTCCCACCAGTTCAGCTCGCTTCCATGAGTGCTCACAGAGATAATCGCACTTCCTTCAAATCAGCCGTCGGACTCTTGGCACAATTCTAGCCGAGAGCGTGGCGGGAATATCCGCATAGCTACCGCGGTTGAGATAAGTGTGACGACGATTGAAGACATTCAGACGCAGCAGACGGCTTGCCCCGGTGTGAGCCGCACCCTGTCCAGCCATCGGGCCAAGCGCGTAGACTCTGTGGTGATGACTGATAACACCGTGGACACGGACTTGCCCGATGTGAGCAAGGAGACCGATCAACAACGTCGCGAGCGCTTCGAACGCGATGCGCTGGGCTATGTCGACCAGCTGTACTCGGCGGCGCTGCGCATGGCGCGCAACCCGTCGGACGCCGAAGATTTGGTGCAGGAGGCCTTCACGAAGGCCTACTCGGCATTCCATCAGTACAAGCCCGGCACGAATCTGAAGGCTTGGCTGTACCGGATTCTGACGAACACCTACATCAACCTGTACCGCAAGCGGCAGCGCGAGCCGCAACGCACCTCCACCGACACGGTCGAGGACTGGCAGATGGCCGCCGCGATGGAGCATTCCTCCACCGGGTTGCGCTCCGCCGAGGCCGAGGCCTTGGACCACCTGCCGGACTCCGATGTGAAGGCTGCGCTGCAGTCCATCGGCGAGGACTTCAGGATGGCTGTCTACTTCGTGGACGTCGAGGGCTTCAGCTACAAGGAAGCGGCCGAAATCCTCGGGGTGCCGATCGGCACGGTGATGTCCCGGCTGCATCGCGGACGCAAGTCGTTGCGTGAACTACTCGCAGATTATGCAGCCGACCGCGGCATCAAGCCGGCGGAGAGCAAAACCAAGGCCACAGCGAAGAAAGCAGAGAAGTAGCGATGGACTGTAACTCATTGGGGGATTGCGCCGATGACCGCATGGTGCGCATCTATGAATACCTGGACGGCGCGTTGACGCTGAATGACCTCAAAGACGTCAAGGCACACCTGGATCACTGCCCGGAATGCACCGAGCAGTACGACCTGGAATGCATTATCCGTTCGGTGGTGCGCCGCAGCTGCCAGGAGCATGCCCCGCAGCAGCTGAAGGCGAATATCATCACGCGTATTTCGCAGATTCGGATCGAATCCGGACACTGATTGTCGCGCTTTTGCCGCCGGCGCGAGGCGCAGGCGGCCAAGGGCATAAGAAAAACCCCGTATCCTTCGAAAACTTCGAATGCTACGGGGTTCTTTTTACTCGCATCGCTTAGCTGTTTGGGCGCTTGCCATGGTTGGCACCGCCACGCTTGCGATCTTTACGCTTACGCGAACGCTTCGACATGGTGACTCCTTTGCGCGATCAATATTTCTCTTCCCGATCTCCCGGGTCGGCTAGTAGTCTTTCACACCTTGATGTGATTTCCCTAACCAGAGGCATGGGCCGCGATCTGCTGCCCGACGGCTTAGCTGGCGTCGGGTTCGGGCAACTCCAGCCAGGAGTACCAGCCGCGGTGCAGCACCAGCCACGCCATCAGCCCATAGCCGGCCTGTCCGGGCACTCCGCCGGAAGCCGTCAGGTCGCTGCGCCACTGCGAGTGCGCCCGCAAGGGCGTGAAGGTGTCGATGTAGTGGTGGTTGCGGCGCAGGGCCACATCCGAATAGACCCGGTTCAGTTCCGCGACGCGTTCGTTGCGTGCATCATCCAAGCCCGGGGCCGGGCCGACGAGCAAGGCCTTGATGCTCATCTGCGAGGCCGAGTCGAGAATGTTTGCCAGGTTCAGCCGGCTGCGCGCGGTGGTCAGCCCGAGGTCGACGTCGCGATCGGAGAGCGCGATGACCAGACGGTTTTCCACCTGATCGCCGAAACGGCGGGAGGCTTCCCCCATCCAGCGTTCGGCCAGGGCCTCGGAACCTTCGGCGGGGCTGGCGAGCACGAAGGACTGCAAACGCAATGCCGGGTCCTGGGTCCGAGCCATCACGCGGCCAAACCAGCCCAGCGCACGCGGGTCACCATGTCCTGCAAGTAGCTCATCGCCGATGGCGGTGATGCGGATGGTGCGAAACTCCAACTTGGCGACCTTTCGTTGGGAAATCTGAATCTTCGTCAACCTTAGCAGTGTTGACTTGCCGGATCGGGGAGGACAAAGCGGGTTAAATGCCACAGCCGGCGAACCCGGCTCCGTGATGACGGGGTCGGGTTCGCCGGCTGTGCGCCGTTGAACCGAGCGTGTCGGCTAGCGGGCGAAGGCCTGCTTCAGCAGCACCGCGGCTTCGGCGTCGTGGCGCTTGGCGGTACCGGCAGAGGTCGCGGCCGAGGCCGGACGCGAGACCAGGGTGACCTTCTTCTCCAGCTCCGGGGCGACGTACAGGCCGAAGAACGGCCATGGGCCCTGGTTGGCTGGTTCGTCCTGAACCCACGAAACCTTGGCGTTCGGGTACTTGGCCAGCTCGGCAGCGATCTGCTCGGCCGGAGCCGGGTAGAGCTGCTCAACGCGGACGATCGCGACCTTCTCATCCTGCGCCTTGGTGCGCGCGGCGAGCAGATCGTAGTACAGGCGACCGGAAACCAGCAGCACCTTCTCCACGGCCTCCGCATTGGCGATCGACTTGTCGCCGATGACCTCCTGGAAGCCGCCGGTGGTGAAGTCCTCCACCGAGGTGGCCGCGGCCTTCAGGCGCAGCAGCTGCTTCGGGGTGAAGACGATCAGCGGCTTGCGTGGCCGGGCGTAGGCCTGGCGGCGCAGCAGGTGGAAGTGGTTGGCACCGTTCGAAGGCTGGGCGACCACCATGTTGTTCTCCGCGCACATCTGCAAGAAGCGTTCGATGCGCGCCGAGGAGTGGTCCGGGCCCTGGCCTTCGTAGCCGTGCGGCAGCAGCATCACCAGGGAGGTGGACTGCGACCACTTCTGCTCGGCCGAGGAGATGAACTCGTCGATCACGGTCTGCGCGCCGTTGACGAAGTCGCCGAACTGCGCTTCCCACAAGACCAATGCATTCGGGCGTTCCACCGAGTAGCCGTATTCGAAGCCGAGGGCCGCGTATTCGGAAAGCAGCGAGTCGTAGATCCACAGCGGTGCCTGGTCATCGCTCAGGTGGTGCAGCGGGTACCACTCGTTGTCGTTCTCGCGGTCGTGGAAGACCGAGTGGCGCTGCACGAAGGTGCCGCGGCGCGAGTCCTGGCCTGCCAGGCGAACCGGCACGCCTTCCATGGACAGCGAGCCGAGGGCCGCCAGCTCGGCGAAGCCCCAGTCGATGCCGCCTTCGCGGGACATCTTCTCGCGGCGTTCGAGCAGTGCCTTGAGCTTGGTGTGCATGGTGAAGTCTTCGGGCACCGCCAGGTGGGCCGCGCCGATCTTCGCCAGCGTCTGCTCGCTGATCGCCGAACCGCGGGCGCCATCGACGGTGTTCTCGTCGGCGGCCTGCGCGAAAGGCTTCTCCAGGTCGTTGATGGTCGAACCCGGGGTGATGATCGGGATCGGGGAGGTCTGGGCGGCATGCGTCTCGGAGAAGATGCGCTCCAGATTCTCCTTGTATTCGGCCAGCACGTTTTCGGCTTCTTCCTGCGTGATGTCACCGCGGCCGACCAGGGCCTCGGTGTACAGCTTGCGGGTGGAGCGCTTCGCTTCGATCAGGTTGTACATGATCGGCTGGGTCATCGAGGGATCGTCGCCCTCGTTGTGGCCGCGGCGGCGGTAGCAGATGAGGTCGATGACCACGTCCTTGCCGAACTTCTGGCGGTACTCGAAGGCCATCTGGCCCACGTGCACCACTGCCTCCGGGTCATCCCCGTTGACGTGGAAGATCGGTGCCTGCACGGTGCGTGCCACATCGGTGGCGTACACCGAAGAGCGCGAAGAACTCGGAGCGGTGGTGAAGCCGATCTGGTTGTTCACGATCACGTGCACGGTGCCGCCGGTCTTGTAGCCCGGCAGCTGGCTCATCGCGAGCACCTCGGAGACGACGCCCTGGCCGGCGAAGGCCGCGTCGCCGTGCACCAGGATCGGCAGCACGTTGTTCTTCGAGCCCATGCGGTCCAGCTTCGCGCGGGTGATGCCCTCGAGCACCGGATCCACGGCTTCCAGGTGCGATGGGTTGGCCGCCAGATAGACCTTGGTGGCGTTGCCGGCGTCCGAGGTGTAGGAACCCTCGGTGCCCAGGTGGTACTTCACATCGCCCGAACCCTGGACGGAGCCCGGGGTTGCGGTGCCCTCGAATTCGCGGAAGACCTGCGCGTAGGTCTTGCCGGCGATGTTGGTCAGCACGTTCAGCCGGCCGCGGTGCGCCATGCCGATCGCGACCTCGTCCAGCTGCTCGTCGGCCGCGTCGGAAATGATCGCATCGAGCAATGGAATCAGCGATTCACCGCCCTCCAGGGAGAAGCGCTTCTGGCCGACGAACTTGGTCTGCAAGAAGGTTTCGAAGGCCTCGGCGGCGTTCAGCTTGGAGAGGATGCGCAGCTGTTCGTCGCGGGTCGGCTTCGCGTAGCCGGACTCCAGCTTCGCCTGGAACCACTCGCGTTCTTCCGGGTTCTGCAGGTGCATGTACTCGGTGCCGGTGGTGCGGCAGTAGGCGTCGCGCAGGATGCCCAGCACGTCGCGCAGCAGCGCGCGGTTCTTGCCGCCCAGTCCGCCGGCAACCCATTCGCGATCCAGATCCCACAGGGTCAGCCCATAGGTCTGGATGTCCAGGTCCGGGTGCTTGCGCTGGATGTATTCCAGCGGGTTGGTATCGGCCATCAGGTGGCCGCGCACGCGGTAGGAGTTGATCAGGTGCTGGATGCGGGCGACCTTGTTGACCGCCAGGTCGACGTCGACCTGGTTGTCGATGGCCCAGCGCACCGGTTCGTATGGGATGCGCAGCTGCTCGAAGATCTCATCGTAGAAGCCCTGCTCGCCGAGCAGCAGCGCCTCGACCAGCTTCAGGAATTCGCCCGAACCGGCACCCTGGATGACGCGGTGGTCATAGGTGGAGGTCAGCGTGATGTGCTTGCCGATGCCCAGGGACGCGACGGTCTTCTCGGATGATCCGCGGTACTCGGCCGGGTATTCCAGCGCGCCGACACCGATGATCGCGGCCTGGCCCTTGGACAGGCGCGGCACCGAGTGCACGGTGCCGATGCCGCCGGGGTTGGTCAGCGACACGGTGGTGCCGGAGTAGTCGTCGGCGGTCAGCTTGTTATTGCGGGCGCGCTTGATCAGGTCTTCGTAGGTGGCCCAGAACTCGTTGAAGCTCAGGGTCTCGGCGACCTTGATATTCGGGACCGCGAGCATGCGCGAGCCGTCCGGCTTTGGCATGTCGATCGCGATGCCGAAGTTCACGTGGGCCGGCTGGACGGCGGTCGGCTTCTTGTCGATCACGTCGTAGGTGACGTTCATCGACGGGATCTGCTTCAGCGCGCGAATCACGGCGAAGCCGATCAGGTGGGTGAAGGAGATCTTGCCGCCGCGGGCACGCTTGAGGTGGTTGTTGATGACGATGCGGTTATCGATCATCACCTTGGCCGGAACCGCGCGCACGGTGGTGGCGGTCGGCACGGTGAGCGAAGCATCCATATTGGTTGCGATGGCCTTCATTGGCCCGCGCAACGGGGTGCGCTTCTCCTCGCCGTACAGCTCGGTGGAAGGCGTAGCCTTCGGAGCCTGGGCCGGAATCGGAGCCGTCTTCGGCGCCGCTTCCTTTGCTGCTGGTTCGGCTTTGGCCGCGGCTGTCGCGGGAGCCGATTCGGTGCTGCGCGCCTCGGCCGCGGCGCGTGGTGCGCCCTGGCCGTTGGCTGCAGGAGCAGGTTTCGCCGCCGCCGCCGGCGGCGCGCTCGGCGCGGCCTTGGCCGCTGGTGCTGCCGGTGCGTTGTTTTCGGTGGTGAGGGACTCGAAAATGTCCCACCATTTCTTATCGACCGAGTTCTTATCGACGAGATACTGCTGGTACAGCTCGTCTACTAGCCACTCGTTTCCACCAAACTCTTCAGTAAGTCGGTGGTGTGCTTGCTCTGGCACGTGCAACGCCTCTTCCCTGATTTCTACGTTGTTCTAGCTTGAGCCGGTGGTAGCCCGAGGACGTGAATAATGGCCACCGATACTCACAAGATTTCTAGACCTGCGCCCCAGTCTAGTGACTTTTTCAAAGGTTTTGCCACGAGTCGTCAGGAATATCTCGAAAGTGGCGCTTAACACTGCCCGTTTAGCTTGTTTCCCGTGCCGCTGGTCGTGCGTGCGTGGCTATTGTGCGCGAAGCAGGATCATTGGATAGAATGAGTCGCACTATGGAATCTCATTCTCCTAGCCGGACCGCCGCCCGCGGGCGCAGTGCCGGCCATCTTTGCCATCGTCCCGAAGGCTCCGCCTCCCAATTGGAGCCTTCTAGTTGCCGCTTACGGCAAATTAGACGCAACTTAACCCATCCAATCCGGGGGCGTGGTTAGCCGCCCATGGAATGGATCTACATACTTTTCGGCCTGCTGCTGATTCTGGGCACCGGCTTCTTCGTGGCCGTGGAATTCTCCCTCGTTGCCCTCGACAAGAGCACCGTTCAACAGGCCATCGATCGCGGCGAACGCGGTTCCAAAGCTCTTTTGCAGTGCCTGACCTCGCTCTCCACCCAGCTTTCCAGCTGCCAGCTGGGCATCACCCTGACCACCCTGCTCACCGGCTATGTGCTCGAACCGGCGATGAGCAAGCTCCTGGCCCCGGTGCTCGAGAACCTCGGCGTGGTGGGAGCCAGCTCCAAGGCCATCTCGGTGGTCATCTCGATGGTGATCGCCACGCTGCTCTCGATGCTGATCGGCGAGCTGGTGCCCAAGAACCTGGCCATCGCGAAGGCCATGGCCGTGGGCAAGGCGCTGGCCCGCCCGCAGCTGATCTTCACCGCCATCTTCAAGCCTGCCATCGTGCTGCTCAACGGTTTTTCGAACTCGGTGCTGCGCAAGTTCTTCGGGCTGGAGGCCAAGGAGGAAATTTCGGCCGCCCGCAGCGCCCAGGAGCTCGCCTCGCTGGTGCGCCGCTCGGCGGAACTCGGCACGCTGGACATCCAGACCGCGCGCTTCGTGGAATCGACCATCGAATTCTCCGAACGCACCGCGGCCGATGTGATGACCCCGCGCACCTCGATGTCCACCATCGAGTCCGAGGCGGCATTATCCGAACTGATCCTGATGAGCGCGGACACCGGGTTCTCCCGGTTCCCGGTCACCGAGGGATCGAGCGATGACATCCAGGGCATCTGCCATGTCAAGGCGGTGGTCTCGGTGCCGCGCGAACGCCGCGCGGCACTGCAGGTCGGCGAATTCGCGCGCGATGCGCTCTACGTGCCGGAAACCATCCACCTCGACGTGCTGCTCGAGCAGCTGCGCGCCGCGGAGTTCCAGGTGGCCATCGTGATGGACGAGTACGGCGGAACCGCCGGGCTGGTCACTCTGGAGGACCTGGTCGAAGAGATCGTCGGCGAGGTCTCCGATGAGCACGACGAGGACGAGGAAGAGGCGGTCACCCAGCCGGACGGCAAGTGGCTGTTCCCCGGCATGTACCGCCCGGACCAGGTCAACGAGCACTTCGCCAGCGATGTCATCGCCGACGATTCGGCCTACGACACCATCGGCGGGTTCATGCTCTCCGAACTGGGGCGTTTGGCCGAACTGAACGATACGGTGCACACCGAGGCGGGAATTTTCACGGTGACCGAGCTCGATGGCCGCCGGATCGCCCAGGTGCGCTTCGAACCTGCCGCGCGGACCAAGGAGGAGACCAATGAGTGACTTCATCGGGCTGGCCTGGCTGGTCGTGCTGCTGGCGGTCAATGCATTTTTCGTCGCCGGCGAATTTGCGGTCATGTCCGCGCGCCGCTCGCAGATCGAGCCGCTGGCCGACGAGGGAAACAAGCGGGCGAAGATCGCGCTGTATGCGATGGAGCACGTCTCGATCATGCTCGCGGTCTGCCAGCTGGGCATCACCGTCTGCTCGCTGCTGATCCTGAACATCTCCGAACCGGCGCTGCACCACCTGCTGGAGGTGCCGATGACGGCGCTGGGCATGCCGGAGCAGATCGCGGACACCGCCGCCTTCCTCATCGCGCTGGTGCTGGTGACCTTCCTGCACGTGACCTTCGGCGAAATGGTGCCGAAGAACATCTCGGTCTCCGTCGCCGACAAGGCGGTGCTGGTGCTTGCCATGCCGCTGGTGGGCGTGGCCAAGGTGCTCAAGCCGATCATCTCGATGCTCAACGGCGCGGCGAACCTGTTCCTGAAGCTCTTCGGCGTCGAGCCGCAGGACGAGGTGACCAGCTCCTACACCGCCGCGGAGGTCCGCTCGATCATCGACACCTCCTCCCAGGAGGGCACGCTGCGCAACGAGCATGCGCTGCGGCTGACCAAGGCGCTGGAATTCTCCACCGTCACGGCCGCCTCCTGCATGGTTCGGGTCGATGACCTGTTCACCCTGGAGTGGGGGCAGACCACCGCGCGCGAATTCGAGAAGAAGGTCGGCAAGACCGGCTACTCGCGCATGCTGATCACCCGCGACGAGGTGCCGGTGGGCTACTGGCATGTCAAGGACGTGATGCTGATCGACGACGCGCACTCCACCGCGCCGCTGCGCGACCTGCCGCTGCACCCGCTGGGCGTGGTCAAGCAGGACGCGGAAATCGAGGAGGCGCTGGAGAGCATGCGCCAGGAGGGCAACCACCTCTCGGCCGTGGTCGACGAGGCGGGGCACACCATCGGCGTGCTGTTCCTGGAGGACATCATCGAGGTGCTGGTCGGCGAGATCAGCGACTCGACGCAGAAGCGCCACGCTCCACCGAGCAAGGCGAACGGCAATTAGTCTCACAGCCAAACGCGTAATGCGAACCAGTCGCAACTGGTAGGATTGACTGCGGCACCGCTTCAGCGGTGCCGCAGTCTTCTTTAAGCGCGAAAGCCGGTTCATGAGCACATCCCCGATTGTCACCTTCGACGCCGCACGCCTGGCCTTCGGGTCCCGGGCGCTGTGGGAGGGGCTGGACCTGCAAGTGCAGCCCGGGGAGTTCTTGGCGGTGCTCGGGCCCAACGGCTCGGGCAAAACCAGCTTTATCAACACCATGCTCGGCACCACGGCCCTGAACGCCGGTACCGTGTCCATCGCCGGGGACCCGGTGCGCCGCGGCTCGGAGCTGGTGGGCCTGATCCCGCAGCAGCGCCCCTTCGGCGACAACGTGCCCCTGCGCGCCCGCGACCTGGTGGCCCTGGGCGTGGACGGCAACCGCCCCGGCATCCGGCTGGCCCGCCGAAAGGTTCACGCGAAGGTGGACGAACTGCTCGAGCTGGTCGGCGCGCAGGACTACGCGCACCGCCCGGTCTCCGATCTTTCCGGCGGCGAACAGCAGCGGCTGCGCGCCGCGCAAGCGCTCGCAGGGGATCCGCGGGTGCTGCTCTGCGACGAGCCGCTGCTCTCCCTGGACCTGCACCACCAGCAGGCGATCAGCGAGGTGATCCACCGCCAGGCCGTGCAGCACGGGGCCGCGGTCATCTTCGTCACCCACGAGATCAACCCGATCCTGCCCTATGTGGACCGGGTGCTCTACCTGGCCGAGGGCAAATTCCACCTGGGCAGCGTCGACGAAGTGATGCGCTCCGAGGTGCTGAGCGCGCTCTATGGCGCCCCGGTGCAGGTATTGCGCGTGAACGGGCGGATCGTGGTGGTCAGCGGCGACGGGAACCGGGCGCTGCCGCCGGATGGGCATGAGCACCCCGAAGACCACGCACTAGAGACCGGAAGGTAGGCGCGCGATGAATTTCGCAGACTTCCTGGAGCGCACGCTGAATTTTGATGACTACGCGCAGCTGCTGCCGCTGGTGACCAACTCGCTGATCGCCGGGGCGGCGCTGGGCATCGTCGGCGGGCTGATCGGCATCTTCATCATGATGCGCGATATGGCCTTCGCGGTGCACGGCATCGCCGAACTCTCCTTCGCCGGGGCGGCCTTTGCGCTGCTCATCGGCGTGGATGTGGTCACCGGCTCGGTGTTCGGCTCGCTGGTCGCGGCGCTGGTGCTCGGCGTGCTGGGCACCCGGGCCAAGGACCGCAACTCCATCACCGGGGTGCTGATGCCCTTCGGCCTGGGGCTCGGGATCCTGTTCCTCTCGCTCTACGAGGGGCGCAGCGCGAATAAGTTCGGACTGCTCACCGGGCAGATCGTCGCGGTGGACGATGTGCAGCTTTCCGGCATGCTGGCCCTTTGCGCGGTGGTGGTGCTCGCGCTGCTGGTCGTCTGGCGGCCGCTGACCTTCGCCTCGGTGGACCCGGTGCTGGCCAACGCCCGCGGGGTGCGCACCGGCGGGCTGTCGATAATCTTCATGGTGATCCTCGCCCTGGCGGTGGCCGTGGCCATCCAGGTGGTCGGCGCGCTGCTGGTGCTGGCGCTGCTGATCACCCCGGCCGCCGCGGCCCTGCGGATCAGCTCCAACCCCGGGCTCACGGTGTTCCTGGCGATTCTCTTCGCCGAAATTTCGGTGCTCGGCGGGATCCTGCTGGCGCTGGCCGGCTCGCTGCCTATCAGCCCGTATGTGACCACCATATCCTTCGTGATCTACCTGGTCTGCCGGGGGATCGAGGCGCTGCGCTCCCCGCGCAAGCACCTGGTCTAGCCGAGCGGGCCACCGGCCCGCTCGGCGCAGCGCAAAGGCCGCCCACCGTAAATGGCGGGCGGCCTTCGCCTTTGGGGTTCGATGGAGCCGTTCAGCTGGCCTTGCGGCGGCACTCTTCGCAGAGCCCGTAGATTTCCACGGTGTGCTCCGGGTCGGTGAAGCCGTTCTCCTGCGCGACGCGCGCGGCCCAGCGCTCCACCGCCGGGGCGAGCACCTCCACGGTCTTCGAGCACACCCGGCAGACCAGGTGGTGGTGGTGCACCTCGGTGAGGCACTGGCGGAAGCGCGCCTCGCCGTCGCCGCTGCGCAGCACGTCCACCAGCCCGTCGTCGGCCATGGACTGCAAGAGCCGGTAGACGGTGGCCAGCGAGACCTTCTTCTGCGTATCCACCAGCCAGCGGTGCAGTTCCTGGGCGGTCGCAAAATCATCGACCTCGCCCAAGGCCTCGGCCACCGCGAGCCGCTGCTTGGTCACGCGGGTTTCTGGCTGCACCATCGACTTGCACCATTCCTTCTGAAAAGCTGTTTCGGGCGAAACGCGTTCGGCCCCGTTCCACCCAATTTTAGCCAACTTTTCGGCCGAGTGCGTGTCAGTGGCTGGCCGAGGGCGCGCCGTCGGCCTAGGCTGAAGCTATGCGCATCACACTACGCGGGCATTCCTGCTTGGAAGCCACCACCATCGACGGTTCGCTGCTGCTGGATCCGGGCAGCTTTTCGCAGCTGGACGGGGCCTTCGCCGGCGTCAGCGCCGTGCTGCTCACCCACCAGCACCCCGACCATGCGGACCAGCGCCAGATCCTCGCCGCGGTGCAGGACAGCTCGCTGCTGCGCGTGTATGCCCCCGATGCGCTGGCCCGGATCCTGCGCGAGCAGCTGCCGGCGCCCAAGCGGGCGCAGATCATCACCGTGGCGCCGGGGGAGGACTTCGTGGTCGGCGGCATCCGGGTGCGCACCTTCGGCGGAACCCACGCCAGAATCCACGGCTCGATCGAGCTGGTGGCCAACGTCGGCTACCTGCTGGGCGACGAGCAGCTCTTCCACCCGGGAGACAGCTACCAGGTGCCGATCGGGATCCGCCCGCAGGTGTTGCTGCTGCCGCTGATGGCCCCGTGGGCGAGGATCGGGCAGACCATGGACTTCGCCACCGCGCTGAACGCGCCGGTCTGGGTGCCGATCCACGACGGGCTGCTCAACGAACGCGGGCTGAACCTCTTCGACACCATGCTCGGCGCCCGCGCCGAAGCCACCGGCAGCCTGCTGCGCCGGCTGGAGGCGGGCACCACCCACCTGCTCGACGAGCTGGCCGAAGGCAGCGGGCAGAATTCCGGAACACCGGCGGGAGAGAGAAAATGAACACGCTGATCAGCGCCGGAGAACTCACCGCCAGGCTAGCCGATGAAAGCCTGGTGCTGCTCGATGTGCGCTGGGTGCTCGGCCGCAAAGACGGGCAGGAGCACTACGCCGCCGGGCATATCCCCGGCGCGGTGTTCGTCGAACTGGAGACCGAGCTTTCGGGGGCGACCGGAGCGCATACCGGACGCCACCCGCTGCCCGAACCGGCCGACTTCGAGGCCGCCGCGCGCCGCTGGGGGATCGGAGCGGATTCCTTCGTCGTCGCCTACGACGATTCCGGGGCGCTGGCCGCCGCCCGCGCCTGGTGGCTGCTGCGCCACGCCGGCTTTGAGAACGTGGCCGTGCTCGACGGGGGACTGGATGCGTGGAAGGAACGCGGCGGCCACCTGGCCACCGGGATCGAAACCAGGGAGCCGTCGGAGGTGGCGCTGAGCTGGGGCGGGATGCCGGTGCTCGAATACCAGGAGCTGGCCAGCTACTCCGGCACGCTCATCGACTCGCGCGCCACCGCCCGCTACCTGGGCATCCAGGAGCCGATCGACCCGGTAGCCGGGCATATCCCCGGGGCGCGCAACCGGCCGACCACCGACAACCTCGACGCGCAGGCCAAATTCTTTTCCGCCGAGCGGCTCGCGGCGGCCTTCGCCAAAATCGCGCCGGAAAACCTTCCGCTGGCGGCCTATTGCGGCTCCGGGATCACCGCCGCCCACCAGGTGCTCGCCGCCGAGCACGCGGGCCGCACGGCCGCCCTCTACCCGGGCAGCTGGTCGCAATACTGCTCCTACCCGCAGTCTCCGATCGCCACGAGCGATGAACAACACCGTCACTAACCGAGCCGAGAAAGGCCGCCATGAGCACGCTCTTCACCAAAATTATCGACGGCGAGATCCCCGGACGCTTCATCTGGTCCGATGAGAGCTGCGTCGCGTTCCTGTCCATCGGACCGCTGACCGACGGGCACACCCTGGTGGTCCCGCGCGCGGAGATCGACGAATTCACCGACGCCGACGAGGCGCTGCTCAGCCACCTGAACCTGGTGGCCGCGAAGATCGGCCGCGCGCAGAAACGCGCCTTCAACGCGCAGCGCGCCGGGCTGATGATCGCCGGTTTTGAGGTGCCGCACCTGCACGTGCATGTATGGCCGACGAACTCGCTGGCCGATTTCGACCTGTCCAACGCGATGCTGAACCCGGAGGCGGCACGCATGGACGCGAGCGCGGCCAAGCTGCGTGCGGCCCTGCGCGAAGACGGGCACAGCGAATTTGTGCCCGCCGATTGAGCCTGCGCGGTTCATCCGCTACCAGTCGCTGGTGCCCAATCAACGCGGGGTGCACCCCGGCATTTTCGCGCTGGTCAACAAGCTGGGCGCGCAGGGGGAACTGAGCCCGGCCGAGCACGCGCGCTGGCGGGCCGGAAACGACTGGTACAACGCGGCCTACCCGAATCCGAGCCTCAGCGACCCGCAGGTCTACGACCGGGCGCTCAACCCGGGCGCGGCCGCCTGGTTCAAGCACGGCGCCGTGCACCTGCTGGCGCGCGTGGAGCCCTACCTGCTGCTGCTCGATGCGCACCAGATCCGTTGGGAACGGCTGGAAACTGCCGATCCGGGCCGCATCATCTACGAGGACCCGGTGCAGGTGATCGCCGCCGGCGGGCCCCGCGGCTAGAGCGCCGCGAGCCCGTCCTTGATGGCCTTGCGGATGCGCTTCTCGCTGACCGAATAGGCGGTGCCCAGCTCCTGGGCGAACAGCGAGATGCGCATCTCCTCGAGCATCCACTTCACCTCGCGCAGCCCGGCCGGGGTGCGCGCGCCCTCCGGCACCCGCCCCAGCGCGCCGTCGTAGTCGTCCTCCAGCTTCTGGATCACCGTCAGCGACTGCCCGTCGCGGGTGACCGCCCCGGAATTGAGCTTCACCAACCGCGATTCGATGCCCGCCAGGTAGCGCGGCAGGCGCATCAGGTGCGCGGCCCCGGTGGCGGCGATGAACCCGGGGTAGATCAGCTGCTCCAGCTGCGAGCGGATGTCGCTGACCGCGGCGTACATCGCCAGCGACTTGGTGGACTTCAGCGCATTCGCCACCCGGGTCGCGGCGCCGAACACCTGGGAAATCACCGAGGTGATCGAGAAGACCGTGTCGATCTGCTCGGCGCGCACGGTTTCGAAGAGCTTCTCGTAGCCCGCCTCATCCATCGGTAGCGCCTCGGGCACCAGCTTGTCCACCGCGGCCATGGTGCAGTCGGCGATCAGCTCGTCGATCGACCCGTGCGGGTTCTGGCTGAAGGCCAGGCGCTCGGCATTGCTCAGGTGCCCGATGACGAACTTCGCCGCCGGCGGCAGGCGCAGCATCAGCAGGCGGATGATCCCGGCCCGGTGCGCGGCATCGCGTTCGGCCGCGGTGCGGTAGACGCTCAGCGCCGCATCCTTGCCGGCGTCGTGCAGCCCCGGATAGGCGGTGATCTCCTGGCCCATCACCGTGGTGGTGACCTGGGCCGGCAGCGCGTTCCCGGCCGTGTGCAGCTTCGGCCAGCCGGTCAGCCCGCGCTGGTCCCACTGCCCGGAGCCAGGCGCCGACTTCGGAGCCTTAGCCGGCGGGGTGGCCTTGGATCCCTTCACGCCCTTGGCCTGCGCCGGGGCCGCGGCGCGCACGGTGGCGGGGGAGTTGACCTGGCTGGCCAGCGCCGCCCGGTTCGCCGCGGCCAGCTTGTACTGCAGGGCGGCGAGGTCATCGCCGTGCCCCAGCGGCTTGCCCGCGGCGTCCACCACTTCGAAGCCGAAGCGCAGATGCGCCGGCAGCGTCGAGAAGTCGAAGATCGCCGGGTCCACCACGATGCCGCGCAGCCGGCGCAGCACCAGTGCCAGGGAAACGGCCAGGTCGTCGCTGCCCGGATCGAAGTCCGCGTCGAGCATGGCCAGCGCCTGGCCTGCCACATCCGGGGCGGGCACGAAGTTCTTGCGGATCGCCTTGGGCATGGAGCGGATCAGCGCGGTGAGCAGCTCGTGGCGCAGCCCCGGGATCAGCCAGGCGAAGCGCGCCGGATCGAGCTGGTTGAGGAACACCACCGGCACCTGCAGGCTCACCCCGTCCCCTTCGGCGTCGGCGGCGGCCGGGTTGTACTCGTAGCTCAGCGGCAGCGCGATGGACCCGTGGGACCAGGTGCGCGGGAACGCGGTCTCATCGAGCTGCTGTGCGTCGCCGGCGAGCACCGCGGCCGGATCGAAGTCCAGCAGGCCCGGATCCTTGGCCGCCGCGCGTTTGAACCAGCGGTCGAAGTGCCGCTCGGAGACGACCTCTTCGCCCAGCCGCGCATCGTAGAAGTCGAACAGGTCTTCGTCGGAGATGCGCAGATCGTGGCGGCGCATCCGGGTTTCGAGCTCCTCCACCTCGGCGAGCACCGCCCGGTTGCGCTCGAAGAACTTGTGGTGGGTGCGCCAGTCGCCCTCCACCAGCGCGTGCCGGATGAACAGCTCGCGGGCCAGCGGCTTATCCACCCGCCAGTAGTGCATGCGGCGCTTGAGCACGATCGGCAGCCCGAAGAGCGTGACCTTCTCGTAGCCCATCACCGAGCCCATTTTCTTGGACCAATGCGGCTCGGAGTAGCTGCGCTTGAGCAGATTCGGGGCGAGCTCCTCCACCCAGGCGGGGTCGATGACCGCCGCGGTGCGCGCCCAGAGCCGGGAGGTCTCCACCAGCTCGGCGGCCATCACCCAGGTCGGGGACTTCTTGAACAGCGCGGAGCCGGGGAAAATCGAAAAGCGCCCGCCGCGCGCGCCCTGGTAGTCGCGTTTGCGCTCGTCATAGAGCCCGATATGCCCCAGCAGCCCGGAGAGCAGTGACTTGTGCACCGCATCCTCGTTGGCCGCCGGGTCCACCGGGGCCGCGGCGACGGTGATGTCCAGCGACTTGGACAGCTGGCGCAGCTGGGTGAACAGGTCCTGCCATTCGCGCACCCGCAGGTAGTTGATGTGCTCGGCCTTGCACAGCCGGCGGAAGGCGGAGGAGGACAGCTCCTTCTGCTGCTCCTGCAGGTAGGCCCAAAGATTCAGCAGCCCGATGAAGTCGGACTTCTCATCTTTGAAGCGCTTATGCAGTTCGGCGGCGCGTTCGCGCTGCCCGGTGTCCTCGCTGGGCCGCTCGCGCGGGTCCTGGATGCTCAGCGCGGCGGCGAGCACCATCAGTTCCTTCGCCACGCCGCGCTCCGCGGACTCCAGGATCATCCGGCCCAGGCGCACATCCAGCGGCAGTTGGGCGAGCTTGCGGCCGATCTGCGTGACCTGGGCGCGCTTGTCTTCGCCCAGCGCGCCCAGTTCGCGCAGCAGATTCACCCCGTCGGAGATCGCCCGCGCGTCCGGCGGCTGCACAAAGCCGAAGTCGGCCACGTCGGCGGCGGTGGCCACCACGCCCATGGAGATCATCTGCAGGATCACGCTGGCCAGCGAGGTGCGCAGGATCTCGGGGTCGGTGAATTCCGGGCGCGCGGCGTAGTCCTCTTCGGAATACAGCCGGATCGCGATGCCCTCCGAGACGCGCCCGCAGCGGCCCGAACGCTGGTTCGCGCTGGCCTGCGAGACCCGCTCGATGGGCAGGCGCTGGACCTTGGTGCGGTGCGAATAGCGCGAAATGCGCGCGGTGCCGGTGTCGATCACGTACTTGATGCCCGGCACGGTCAGCGAGGTTTCGGCCACGTTGGTGGCCAGGATCAGCCGCGGCGCGGACCCCGGATGGAAGACCCGGTGCTGTTCGGCCAGCGAGAGCCGGGCGAACAGCGGCAGCACCTCGTAGCGCGGCAGCCGCTTGTTGCCGGCCACCATCGCGCGCAGGGCGTCGGCGGCGTCGCGGATCTCGCGCTCCCCGGAGAAGAAGATCAGGATGTCTCCGGGCTCCTCGGCGGACAGCTCGCGCACCGCGTCGGTCACCGCATCCAGCGGGTCGCGCTCCTCTTCCAGCGCGTTCGCATCCGCCTCGTCCGGCTCTTCACCGCCGGCCTCCAGCGGCCGGTAGCGGATCTCCACCGGGAAGGTGCGCCCGGAGACCTCGAGGATCGGCGCGGGCACCAGCGCACCTGCAGCGTCCCGGGTGCCGAAGTGCGCGGCGAAGCGTTCGGGGTCGATGGTTGCGGAGGTGATGATGATCTTCAGCTCCGGGCGCTGGACCATGATCTGCTTGAGGTAGCCGAGCAGGAAGTCGATGTTCAGGCTGCGCTCGTGCGCCTCGTCGATGATGATCGCCGAGTACTTCTTCAGCAGCCGGTCGCGCTGGATTTCGGCGAGCAGGATGCCGTCGGTCATCACCTTCAGCTTCGTGTTGCGCGAGACCTCCCCGGTGAAGCGCACATGGAAGCCCACCTCGTCGCCGATGCTCGTGCCCAGCTCCTCGGCGATGCGCTCGGCCACGGTGCGCGCGGCCAGCCGGCGCGGCTGGGTGTGCCCGATCATGCCGTGCTTGGCCAACCCGAGCTCGAGCAGCATCTTGGGCAGCTGGGTGGTCTTGCCGGACCCCGTTTCACCGGCGATGATCACCACCTGGTTCTTGCGCACCGCATCGAGGATGTCGGCGCGGCGGGCGGAAACGGGAAGGGCTTCGGGATAAGAAATGGTGAGGGCCATGATGAGCCCATTCTATTCCGGCCAGGCAGCTGCCGGCAGACACCGCGACTCACCACGCCCGCGGGGGCGCAAAACCGGGCACGCGCCGGCAAAATCCCTTGATTTGCGTCACAGCATGGCGATGTCAATTTTTTAATCCGTCCACCGAAAGGCCGGCAGCCTCTCGTCTCCGAATACGGATGTGCGCCCGAGAGCACGCCAAATGCCCACTTGTGTCCGGCATTGGCCGTTTCAAGGGGCAAACGTCTTTGGTATCACCGGGATCATGGGCGAAGTGAGGTCTTTCACATGTAAGATCGTGGGTAATCACCTGCACGTGGTTCGGGCAGTTCCCGGTTCGCTTGTCTTCGCCGATGAGCTGGCTACCGGGCCACCGTGCACGGGGACATCACTCGCACAGGGAACTTGTTGAAAGGATCACCATGAAGCGATTCACCGCTTTGAAATTAGCCGCAGTGGCCGCCACCGGCGCGCTGGCATTGACCGCTTGCGGAGGGGGCACCGGCAGCGAGGGGTCCGGCGACGGCGGAGCCGCCGCCGAAGGCCCGGTCAAGATCGGCATTTTCCAGTATGTCTCGCACCCATCCCTTGACGCCGTCACCAAGGGCTTCAAGCAGGGCATGGAAGACGCCGGCTACACCGGCGACAAGATTTCCTACGACGACAATAACGCGCAGGGCGACCAGGCCACCAACGCCTCGATCGCCGGCAAGCTCGCGGCCGACAGCGACATCGACCTGGTCCTGGCGATCGCCACCCCATCGGCGCAGGCCGCGGCCCAGTCGATCACCAGCATTCCGGTGCTCTTCTCCGCGGTCACCGATCCGATGGACGCGAAGCTTGTGGCCTCCAACGAGGCTCCGGGCGCCAACGTCACCGGCACCTCGGACAAGAACCCGGTCAAGGAGCAGCTGGAACTGCTCAAGGAGCTCTCCCCGGATGCCAAGAAGGTCGGCATCGTCTACTCCTCGGGCGAAGCGAACTCCGCCATCCAGGTCCAGTGGGCCGAGGAAGCGGCCGGCGAGCTCGGCCTGAGCATCGAAAAGTCCGCCATCTCCGCGCCTTCCGAGGTGCAGCAGGCGGCCAACTCGCTGGACGTCGACGCCTACTACGTGCCGACCGACAACGCGGTCGTCTCCGCGCTGGAAGGCCTGCTGCAGACCGCGCAGGGCAAGAAGGTCCCGGTGATCGCCGCCGATGGTGACTCCGTAAAGCGTGGCGCCACCGCCACCTACGGCATCAACTACGAGAAGCTCGGCGAGCAGACCGCGGTGATGGCGGACAAGCTGCTCAAGGGCGAGGCGGAACCGGCCACTATGCCGGTGGAAACCCTCACCGAGGTGGAGCTGTACCTGAACGAAACCGCCGCGACGAAGATCGGCATCGAGTTCTCCGAGGAACTGAAGTCCGAGGCGGTCGAAACCTACTAGGGCCAAAGCACCACCCACCTGCGAGGAAGGCGAGGCGAGCACGTAGACGCCTCGCCTTCCTCGTGACCAAGAACCTTCTCACAACTCAAGGATCCAATTATGATCACAGCGGTTGAACTCGGGCTCATCTACGCCCTGATGGCGCTCGGGGTATATCTGACGTTCCGCATCCTGGATTTCCCGGACCTCACCGTCGACGGCAGCTTCACCACCGGTGCCGCCGTCGCCTCGGTGGGCATCGTGAACGGGATGAACCCCTGGCTGGCCACGCTGCTCGCCTTCTTCGCCGGCATGGTCGCCGGCGCGATCACCGGCCTGCTGCATACCAAGGGCAAGATCGACGGCCTGCTCGCCGGTATTCTGACGATGATCGCCCTCTACTCGATCAACCTGCGCATTATGGGCAAGGCGAATACGCCGCTGCTGGGCGAGGACACGCTGATCAGCCCGCTGCGCACGGCGGGAATTCTCGGCTCCGCGGGCTCGATCCTCATCCTCTTCGCGGTCGCCTTGGTCTTCGTGGCCGCGATCGTCTGGTTCCTGCACACCGAAATGGGCATGGCGATGCGCGCCACGGGGGACAACCACGAGATGATCCGCTCCTTCGGGGTGAGCACCGATAGCCAGAAGATCCTGGGCCTGGCCCTGTCCAACGGCTTTGTCGCCCTCTCCGGCGCGGCGATCGCCCAGTACCAGGGCTTCGCCGATGTGGGCATGGGCATCGGCGTGATCCTGATCGGGCTGGCCTCGGTGATCGTCGGCCAGGCCATCTTCACCCAGCGCTACATCTGGCTGGCCGCTCTGGCCGTCGTCTTCGGTGCGGTCATCTACCGGCTGGTCATCCAGTTCGCGCTGGTCGCCGGGCTGGAGGTCAACGACATGAAGCTGATCTCCGCGGTGCTCGTGGTGGTGGCGCTGCTGCTGCCGAAATGGAAGGGCTTCCAGAAGATCGTGAAAACCTTCAAACGCAAGGATTCGGACGCCGCGCCGATCCAGGAAGAGGTGCGCAGCCATGCTTGAAATTTCCAACCTCTCACGGACCTTCTTCCCGGGAACCGTCAACGAGCGCAAGGCGCTGCGCAATATCAACCTGAACCTCGGGCCCGGCGAATTCGTCACCGTCATCGGTTCCAACGGCGCGGGCAAGTCCACGGTGCTGAATATGGTCGCCGGCAAGCTCTTCCCGGATACCGGGACGGTCACCGTCGACGGCAAGAACGTCACCAAGATGGCCGACTACACCCGCGCCAGGTACATCGGCCGGGTCTTCCAGGATCCGATGGCCGGCACCGCGCCGACGATGACCATCGAGGAGAATATGGCCCTGGCCCACGCCCGCGGCCGCTTCCGCGGTTTGGGCATGGGGGTGGGTGCCAAGCGCCGGAAGCTGTTCGTCGAGGAGCTCAAGTCCCTGGAGCTGGGGCTGGAAAATCGCTTGAAGACAAAGGTCGGGCTGCTCTCGGGTGGCCAGCGCCAGGCGCTCAGCCTGCTGATGGCCACCTTCTCCAAGCCGAAGATCCTGCTGCTCGATGAGCACACCGCCGCGCTGGATCCGCAGCGCGCGGCCTTGGTCTCGCGGCTGACCAACGAGATCGTGCAGCGCCATGCGCTGACCACGCTGATGGTCACGCACAATATGGAACAGGCGCTGGCCCTGGGCACCAGGCTGATAATGATGCATGACGGGCAGATCATCCTGGACCTGGACCAGGAGGCGAAGAGCAAGATGACGGTCAAGGGCCTGCTGGGCGAATTCGAGAAGATCAAGGGCGCGCAGCTCGACGATCGTACGATGCTGCAGTAGCTTTTGCCGCTTTGCCTTTCCGCTGGCCGCCGGCTCTCCCCGTATTCCGGGGTTCGCCGGCGGCCATCGGTGCTTTAACCGGACAACGCGGCGGCGCGCGGCGTACTAGGGTGGGAGCGGTTGAAGAATTTCCCGCTCGCGGCTTCCGCAGCACCGGCGAGCACCGCATGAAAGGTCCAGGTGGATAGATGGCACGCAGGCAGATTCCGGTGATCGCGCTGACCGGATACTTGGGGGCCGGCAAAACCACCGTGCTCAACCACCTGCTGCGCACCCCGGGGGCGCGGATCGGGGTGGTGGTCAACGATTTCGGGGCCATCAATGTCGACGCCGGGCTGATCACCGGGCAGGTGGACGCCGCGCAATCCATCACTGGCGGCTGCGTGTGCTGCCTGGACGATTCCGGGGGACTGGACGAGGCCCTGGCCAGGCTCGCCGCGCCGCGGCTGCGGCTGGACGTGATCATCATCGAGGCCAGCGGGGTGGCCGAACCGCTGTCCCTGGCCCGGCTGATCCGCTTCAGCCAGGCGAAGAACATCCGGCCCGCCGGGCTGATCGAGGTGGTGGATGCGGCGAACTACTTCGAGACCGTGGACACCCATGCCGATCCGCCGGCGCGATTCGAGGCCGCCTCGCTGGTGGTGCTGAACAAGCTCGACCAGCTCGGACAGGAAGCTCACCCGGGCGAGGATAAAGCCGACGTCCTGGCGCGCATCGCAGAGCGCATCGCACTGCGCAATCCGCGCGTTCCGCTGGTGCGCGCGGTGCGCGGGGCCATCGACCCGGAGCTGGTATTCGACGTGGCCCTGGCCGAAGACCCCGAAGACCAGCTGCCGCTCGGCGCGCTGATGCGGGCCGAGCACGGCTCGCATACCCACCAGCATGCCGCCTCGGTGAGCGTGGCCGCCGCCGCTCCCATCGCGGCCGGCGCGCTGCTGGACCTGCTCGAGCGCCCGCCGTCCGGGGTCTACCGGCTGAAGGGGGTCGTCCAGGTGGCCACGGCCCGCGGCGCGAAATCCTGGGCGGTGAACCTGGTCGGGCGCCATATCCACGTGGCCGCGCATGCTTCAGGCGAGGCAGCGGGGCTGGTGGCCATCGGCGTCGGGATCGACGAACATCTGGTGCGCGGGGCACTGGAAGAAACGGTGCAGCCAGCACCGGGTCCGGACGCGGAGGGGATGCGCCGGCTGCAGCGCCACGCCCGGCTGAGCGGCTGAGCGCCAGCCTCGGCGGCGGGGCAGCGACCCGGCACCGCGGGGAAAAGAAAAAGGCCCCGCAACTGCGGAACCTTTTTGCTGGTGCCCCTGAAAGGAATCGAACCTTCGGCCTTCTGCTCCGGAGGCAGACGCTCTATCCACTGAGCTACAGAGGCAAGTTGCTGGGCAACAGGAAAAATACTATCAGGTGAAAGCGCCATCTGCGCAATTGGCCCGGCGGCGCGCCAGCGCGGGGGATGCCTGCAGCATCACAGGGTGCAAAGTCATCAATGCCGAAGATGCCTGCGAAAAACCGCTATTCTTGAACGGTGACTCCTGAAGAACTCTCCGCTGCCATATCCGCATGCCTGACGCAGGCCGTAGCCGCCGGCGAAATCGCCGTCGAGGTACCCGACACCGTGCGCGTCGAGCGACCCAAAAGCCGTGAGCACGGCGACTGGGCGACCAACATCGCGCTGCAACTGGGCAAGAAGGCCGGCATGGCCCCGCGCGACTTCGCGCAGATGCTGGTGCGACGGCTTTCCGAAGTCCCGGGCGTCGGCGCGGTGGAGATCGCCGGACCCGGCTTCCTGAACATCACCCTGGACGCGGCCGCCGCCGGCGAGCTGGCCCGCTCCATCGTCGAGGCCGGGGCGAGCTTCGGGCACAACCAGGCGCTGGCCGGGCACGTGGTCAACATGGAATTCGTCTCCGCCAACCCCACCGGCCCGCTGCATATCGGCCACACCCGCTGGGCGGCGCTGGGAGACGCGATCGCCCGCGTGCTGCGCGCCTCGGGCGCCGAGGTGACCAGCGAGTACTACATCAACGACGCCGGCAACCAGATGAACGTGTTCGCCCGCTCGGTGTACAACCGCATGCATGGCCTGCCGGTCCCCGAGGGCGGCTACCCGGGGGAGTACATCAAGGAGCTGGCCGACATCGTGCAGGGCGCCGCCCCGGAACTTGCCGAGCAGGACGAGGCCACCGCGCTGCCTAAGCTGCGCGAACTGGCGTACACCGCGCAGCTGGCGGACATCAAGTCCACGCTGGCGGACTTCGGCGTGCACTTCGATGTGTTCTACTCCGAATCCACCCTGCATGACGGTGGCGCGGTGGCGGACGCCGTCGCCCGGCTGCGCGAACAGGGGCATATCTTCGATCTGGAGGGCGCGGTCTGGCTGCGCACCACCGACTTCGGCGACGACAAGGACCGGGTGCTGATCCGCGCCAACGGGGAACCGACCTACTTCGCCGCCGATGCGGCCTACTACCTGTCCAAGAAGGACCGCGGCTTCAGCGAGAAGATCTACCTGCTCGGAGCCGACCACCACGGCTACGTCAACCGGCTGAAGGCCATCGCCGCCTGCGCCGGGGATGACAAGGACAAGAACATCGAGGTGCTGATCGGCCAGCTGATTTCCGTCAACGGTGCGAAGCTCTCCAAGCGCGCGGGCAATATCATCGAGCTGCGCGATTTGATCAACTGGATCGGCGCCGACGCGCTGCGCTACTCGCTGGCCCGCTACCCGGCCGATTCCCCGATCGCACTGGATCCGGAGCAGCTGAAGAAGAACACCAACGACAACCCGGTGTTCTACGTGCAGTACGCCCATGCGCGCTCCTTCGGCGCCTCGGCGAATGCGGTCGCCAAGGGCGTCACCCGCGAGAGCTTCGACGCGGCGCTGCTCACCGACCCGAGCGAGAACGAACTGCTGGCCGTGCTCGGCCAGTTCCCCTCGGTGGTCGCCGGGGCCGCGCAGTCGCGCGAACCGCACCGCATTGCCCGCTACCTGGAACAGGTCGCCGGGGCCTACCACTCCTGGTATGCGGCCACCCGCGTCACCCCGCTGGGCGACGACCCGGTGCAGGAAGTGCACCACACCCGGCTGTGGCTGAACGACGCCACCACCCAGGTGCTGGCCAACGGACTCGGATTGCTGGGCGTTTCGGCCCCGGAGAGGATGTAATTCTTATGACCGCTTCACCACTGGCTCCGGCCTGGCTCAGTTTCCCCGCCGACCCCAACGCGCTGCGCGAAGTGCAGTGGGCCTCCGGAGTTTCCCGCGATGCCCACGGCGAAGTGGCCGTGCAGGGCGTGCCGGTCTCGGAGCTCGCCAGGGAATTCGGCACCCCGCTGTTCGTGCTGGACGAAAACGATTTCCGCGCCCGCGCCCGCGGCTTCAAGACCGCCTTCGACGCCGCCTTCGCGCAGCTGTGCGGCGAGGTGGACGTGTACTACGCCGGCAAGGCGTTCTTGTGCACCGAGGTGGCCCGCTGGGTCACCGCCGAGGGTTTGCGCCTGGACACCTGCTCCGGCGGCGAGCTCGCGGTGGCCCAGGCCGCCGGCGTGCCCGGGGCGAATCTGTCGCTGCACGGGAACAACAAGTCCGTGCCGGAGATCTCCCGCGCCCTGCGCATGGGCGTGGGACGCATCGTCATCGACTCGCTGGACGAGCTGGAACGCGTGATCTTGGTCGCAGCCGCGGAGGGGATCGCGGCGCAGGTGATGCTGCGCCTGACCCCCGGGGTGCACGCCTCCACCCACGAGGCCATCGCCACCGCGCACGAGGACCAGAAGTTCGGGCTGTCCATCCAGCCCGGGCCCACCGGCACCTCCCCGGCGCTGGCGGCCATCGCCCGCGCCCTGGAAGCCCCGGGCATCAACCTGCTCGGCCTGCACGCGCATATCGGCTCGCAGATCTTCGACGCGGAGGGCTTCGCCATCGTCGCGCGCACGATGCTCGGCATCCTCGCCGAGGTGCGCGAACGCCACGGGGTCACGCTGCCCGAACTGGACCTGGGCGGCGGCTACGGCATCGCCTACACCGAGGCCGACCGCCCCTCCACCCCGGCGAAGCTCGCCGGGCAGATGGCCGAGGTGGTCGCCGCGACCTGCGCGCAGCTGGGCATCGACTGCCCGCGGCTTTCCATTGAACCGGGCCGCGCCATCGCCGGGCCTTCGACCTTCACCCTCTACGAGGTGGGCGTGCGCAAGGACGTGTTCGTCGAAGACGGGGCCGGGGGCACGGCGCCGCGGCGCTACGTGTCGGTGGACGGCGGGATGAGCGACAACGCCCGTCCGGTGCTCTACGACGCGGACTACAGCGCCGTGCTGGCCAACCGTGTGACGCAAAGCGACGCGATTATTTCTCGCGTAGTTGGGAAACACTGCGAGTCGGGTGACATAGTCGTGAATGACGTTTACCTGCCCGAGGACGTAGCCGCCGCCGATTTGCTGGCGGTTCCGGGCACCGGCGCCTATTGCTGGGCGCTGTCGAGCAACTACAACTACCTGACCCGTCCGGCGGTGGTTGCGGTGCGCGACGGCCAAGCCCGTCTGATCGTGCGCAGGGAAACCGAATCCGATTTGTTGGCCCGTGACATGGGAGTTTAAGTGAGCGGTGAAAAAAGCCTGAAGGTCGCCCTGCTGGGTTGCGGCACGGTAGGTGCCCAGGTGGCACGAATCCTGATCGAAGACAGCGGCGCCCTGGCGGCCCGCTCCGGCGCGAGTCTGGAACTGACCGGGATTGCCGTGCGCAATCTGGAAGCCAAGCGCGATGTGCAGCTCGACCAGCAATTGTTCACCACCGATGCCAACGCGCTGATCGATGGCGCCGACGTGGTGATCGAGCTGCTCGGCGGCATGGAGCCGGCCGGGGAGTACATCTCCCGGGCGCTGGCCCGCGGGGCCAGCGTGATCACCGGGAACAAGGCGCTGATCGCCGCCCGGGGCGCCGAATTGAACGCGCTGGCCGCCGCCTCCGGCGCCCAGCTGCGCTACGAGGCCGCGGTGGCCGGGGCGATTCCGATCCTGCGCCCGATCGCCGATTCGCTGGCCGGGGACCACATCACCAAGGTGATGGGCATCGTCAACGGCACCACCAACTTCATCCTCGACGCGATGGACACCACCGGCGCCGCCTTCGACGATGTGCTCGCCGAAGCCCAGGCGCTCGGCTATGCCGAGGCGGATCCAACCGCCGACGTGGGCGGGCACGATGCCGCCGCGAAGGCCGCGATCTTAGCCTCGCTGGCCTTCCACACCACCGTCTCCTCGGACCAGGTGCACACCGAGGGCATCACCGAGGTGTCCGCCGCCGATGTATCCGCGGCCGCCGCGGCCGGCTACGTGATCAAGCTGCTGGCCATCGCCGAGAAATCCGAGCAGGGCATTTCGGTGCGCGTTTACCCCGCGCTGGTCAACCGCAGCCACCCGCTGGCCACCGTGCACGGTGCGTTCAACGCGGTGTTCGTCCAGGCGCAGAACGCCGGGGACCTGATGTTCTACGGTGCCGGGGCCGGCGGCAACGCGACCGCATCGGCGGTGATGGGCGACGTTATCGCCGTCACCCGCCAGCTGGCCGCCGGGGCCCCGCTGCCCAATGGCTCCGCGGATGCCGCCGCGAACCTGATGGACTTCTCCGCGATCACCACCCGCTACTGGATCGGGTTGACCGTCTCCGACGAGCCCGGAGTGCTCGCGCGCATCGCCGCGATCTTCGGCGAGCATGGGGTCTCCATCGAATCCATGAACCAGCAGGCGGCGCAGCCGGAAGCAGCGGCCCAGCTGCGCATCCTCACCCACCAGGGCACCGAGGCCGCGCTCAGCTCCACCGTGGCGGCGCTTTCGGCGCTGGACGCGGTGGATTCAGTCCTATCCGTAATGCGAGTTGAAGGAAACTAAGTGGCGCATCAGTGGCGTGGAGTCATCCGCGAATATGCCGACCGACTGCCGGTCGATGAGAACACCCAGGTCATCACGCTCGGCGAAGGCGGGACCCCGCTGGTCTTCGCTCCGGCGCTGAGCGAATTGACCGGATCGAGCGTCTACCTCAAGGTCGAGGGAATGAACCCGACCGGATCCTTCAAGGACCGCGGCATGACCATGGCGATGACCGCCGCGGTGGCCGCCGGCGCCAAGGCCGTGGTCTGCGCCTCCACCGGCAACACCTCCGCCTCCGCCGCGGCCTACGCCACGCAGGCCGGGCTGAAGTGCGCGGTGCTCGTCCCGGAGGGCAAGATCTCCATGGGCAAGATGTCCCAGGCGATTGCGCACGGGGCCGACATCATCCAGATCGACGGCAACTTCGACAACTGCCTGGACGTGGCGCGCAAGCTGAGCGAGAACTACCCGGTGTTCCTGGTGAACTCGGTGAATCCGGCGCGCATCGAAGGCCAGAAGACCGGCGCGTTCGAGGTCGTCGACTTCCTCGGCGACGCCCCGGACTACCATGTGCTTCCCGTCGGGAACGCGGGCAATATCACCGCCTACTGGAAGGGCTACAAGGAGTACGCATCCGAGTACACCAACCAGGCCGGCGGCAAGCTCGCGGCGGTCTCCACGAAGACCCCGATCATGTGGGGCTTCCAGGCTGCCGGCGCCGCGCCGATCGTGCTGGGCCACCCGGTGACCGAACCGGACACCATCGCCACCGCGATCCGCATCGGCAACCCGGCCAGCTGGGAGCAGGCCGAGGCCGCGCGCGATGAATCCGGCGGACAGATCGATTCGGTGACCGACGAGGAAATCCTCGCCGCGCACCGCTGGCTCTCCTCCCGCGAGGGCGTGTTCGTGGAACCTGGTTCCGCCGCCGGGGTTGCCGGGCTGCTCAAGCACCACGGCGCCGGAAACGTGCCGAAGGGCAAGAAGATCGTCATCACCGTCACCGGCCACGGCCTGAAGGACCCGAACTGGGCCCTGCAGAACCCGGACGGCACACAGGTGGAACCGACCAAGGTCGGCTTCGACGTGGTCGAAGTCGCCACCGCCCTGGGCCTGGCCTAAAAAATGCAGCATCGGCCCGCCGCATCATCTTTCGATGCGGCGGGCCGAGCACTATCCGAGCCAAGATTGATACGCCGATGAACCCCGAACTTCTCGAAGGAACCATGACGCAGCAGATCGCCCTGGGCCAGCACCTCATCGTGGCCCCGCCGGCCACCAGTGCAAACCTCGGCCCGGGCTTCGACTCGCTGGGCCTGGCGCTGGAATACCGTGACCGCCTCGAAATCCGCACGGCCGAGCAGAGCTCCGTGACGCTCACCGGGCAGGGCGCCGACACGCTGCCCACGGACGAGTCGCACCTGATCATCGCGCAGATGCACGGCTACTGGAAGGCGCGCGGTTTCGCTCCGGTGGGCATCGAGCTGAACGCGGAGAACAATATCGAGCATGCCCGCGGCATGGGCTCCTCCGCCGCGGCCATCGTTGCCGCCTTCGCCGCCGCCGACGCCTTGCTCCCGGAAGAAGCGCGCGGCGGGATCGACGCCATTTTCCAGGCCGCCGCCGCCTGGGAGGGGCACCCGGATAACGTGGCCCCGGCCGTGTACGGGGGGTTGAGCATTTCCACCACCGATGCGGCAGGTAGCTTCAGCACCGTGGCCGTGCCGCTGCATCCGGCGGTGCGCGCGGTGCTCGCCGTGCCCTCGAATGGGCTTTCCACCGAGGCCGCCCGCGGAGTGCTGCCCGCGCAGATCGACCACGCGCAGGCCTCGGCGAATTCCGCCAGCGCCGCGCTGCTCATCCACGCGCTGAGCAATGACCCAAGCCAGCTGCTCGGCGGCACCCGGGACTACCTGCACCAGGACTACCGGGCGGTGGCCATGCCCGAAAGCGCCGCGCTGCTGCGCGCCTTGCGCGGGAATTCTCTGGCCGCGGTGGTCTCCGGGGCCGGTCCCACGATCTTGACCTTGGTCTCCGATGAGGCCCAGCTGCAGGCCGCCCGCGCGGTAATCGAGTCATTCGCCACAGGATCTTCGGTGTCGTGGAGCATTAAAGTGCCCGAACTGGCCAAGAACGGTGTTACAGTAGAAGTGCTGTAACACTCACGGCAGACCGGATTGCTGAGCGCATTGCGCAGTAGTGAATCCACTTGGCCAGTGTTGATCGGGCGAAATCGGTTTACCGTACTTTCGTTCGTCCAGCCGTTCCGGATCTTTTCTGCAGTTCGCAGCACCTCTGATATCCCACGTTTGTGCACTCCTCGTGCCGTCGAGATATCAACCTTTTAAGTCCAGCGTTTGCCTTACACAATCTTTTAGCGTGAGCGGCCTGGATGGCGTGATGACCATCGAATCTCGGTCGTGACGCCTATACATACGGCACAGTGGGTTGCTTGAACCAGCCCATCCTACGAGTCAGAAGGAACTTTCGTGACCGAAACCACAAGCCTCAACGAAGGCGTGGACACCAAGACTTCCGAAACCAAGAGCGCCGGCCTGGCCTCTTTGAAGATGACCCAGCTCCAGCAGCTGGCCTCCCAGCTAGGTATTACCGGCGGATCGCGCATGCGCAAGGCCGATCTGGTGAAATCCATTGGCGATCATCAGCGCGGTGGCTCTGTAGCTTCCAAGGAAACCGGCAAGGAATCCGCCAAGGCAGCTAAGGCTCCGGCCAAGGAGCAGAGCGAAACCGCGGAAAAGGCTCCTGCGAAGAAGGCAGCGGCCAAGGCCCCGCGCGGTCGTCGCGCACCTAAGGCCGAGGCCGAGGCGCCAGCTCAGGGCGAGGCTTCGACCCAGGCGGCAGCTCCGGCTGCTGCAGAGCCGAAGACCGAGCAGACAGAAAAGCCTGTGCGGGCACGTCGCACCTCGCGTCGCGTCACCGATTCGGGCAAGGTCACCGCTCCGGCAGCCGAAGGCGGCGAAACTCCTCAGCCAGCGGCCGAGCAGGCTCCGGCCGCGAAGGCCGAGCAGACGCAGGCTCCGCGCCAGCGACGCAACTCGCGTGCCAAGGCCGAACCGGTCGCCGCGGAGAACACCGAAACCGCTGCGGAAGCCAAAGCAGATGCTGGCGCATCGGCCCCGGCCGCCGAGGGCGAAAACCAGCCAGAGGCCCGCGAAGAGCGGCGCGAACGCGGCAACCGCCGCGAACGCAATTCCAATCGTCGCGAGCGCAACGCCGATCGTGGCGAGCGCGCTGAGCGCAGCGAGGCCGACACCGATCGTGAAGAGCGCGGCAACAACCGCAACGATCGTGAAGAGCGCGGCAACAACCGCAACGATCGCGAAGAGCGCGGCAACGACCGCAATGACCGGCGTGAGCGCAACAACGACCGCAATAGCGACCGCAACAACGAGCGCAACGACGAGCAGGGCGCAAACGACTCCGAGGACCGCAATGAGCGTTCCAACGATCGCAACGACCGCAATGCCGAGCGCAGCGAACGCAACCGCAACCGCCGCGAACGTAACCGCGGGGATCGCAACGATCGCAACGACCGCAGCGATCGTAACGACCGCAATGATCGTAGCGACCGCAATGATCGCAACGACCGGAACAACCGCAACCGCCGCAACCGCCGTGATGACCTGGACGAGCCACAGCTGAGCGAAGACGATGTCTTGCTGCCGGTGGCTGGCATCCTGGACGTGCTGGAGAACTACGCGTTCGTCCGCACCTCCGGTTACCTGCCGGGCCAGAACGACATCTACGTCACGCTGGGCCAGGTCAAGAAGTACAACCTGCGCAAGGGCGACGCGATCGTCGGTGCGGTCCGCGCTCCACGCGATGGCGAAACCCCGAACCCGCGCCAGAAGTTCAACGCCCTGGTGCAGCTGACTTCGGTGAACGGTAAGAAGCCCGAAGACAACAAGGAGCGCGTCGAGTTCAACAAGCTCGTTCCGCTGTACCCGACCGAGCGCCTGCGCCTGGAAACCGATCCGAAGCTGGTCGGCCCACGTGTGATCGACCTGGTCGCCCCGATCGGCAAGGGCCAGCGTGGCCTGATCGTCTCGCCTCCAAAGGCCGGCAAGACGCTGATCCTGCAGGCCATCGCGAACGCGATCACCATCAACAACCCAGAAGTGCACCTGATGATGGTGCTCGTTGATGAGCGTCCCGAAGAAGTCACCGACATGCAGCGCACCGTGAAGGGTGAGGTTATCGCCTCCACCTTCGACCGCCCGGCAGATGACCACACCACCGTCGCAGAGCTCGCCATCGAGCGCGCCAAGCGCCTGGTGGAAATGGGCATGGACGTCGTGGTCTTGCTTGACTCGATGACCCGTCTGGGCCGTGCGTACAACCTGGCCGCTCCGGCCTCCGGACGTATCCTGTCCGGCGGTGTGGATTCGGCCGCGCTGTACCCGCCGAAGCGCTTCTTCGGTGCCGCCCGCAATATCGAGAACGGCGGCTCGCTGACCATTCTGGCTACCGCGCTGGTGGAGACCGGGTCCAAGATGGACGAGGTCATCTTCGAGGAGTTCAAGGGCACCGGCAACATGGAGCTGCGCCTTTCGCGCAAGCTCGCCGACAAGCGCATCTTCCCGGCGGTCGACGTCAACGAGTCCTCCACTCGCCGCGAAGAGCAGCTGATGAGCGCCGAAGAGGTGCGCATCATGTGGCGTCTGCGCCGGATGCTCTCGGGCATCGATCCGCAGCAGGCCCTCGAGGTGCTCACCGGCAAGATTCGCGAAACCGAATCGAACGCCGAATTCTTGATGCTGGTCAATAAGACCACTCCCAACAAGGATTAGCACCCCTGACCGCCATGGCGTCCAGGCAGTTGGCATTTCACGCCGACCGCCTGGACGCCATCGGCGCGTCACACGACATAGACTTTGACTACAGCGCGCGACGCACGATCCGTGAGCCGGGCAACGCATAACAGGAAGAACAGCCAACATGTTTGAATCCGTCAAGACGCTACTTGAGGAGCACGCCGCGATTCAGGCGGAGCTTTCAGACCCAGCGGTCTACGCCGACCAGGCCAAGGCCCGCAAGCTCGGACGACGTTCGGCTCAGCTCAAGGGCATCGTCGACGCGTACAACAAGTGGAAGCAGGCCAGCGAGGATCTGGAAGCCGCGCAGGAAATGGCCGATGAGGATCCGGAGTTCGCCGAAGAGGTCGAAACCCTCAAGGCGGACCTGCCCGAGCTGGAGGAGAAGCTGCGCCGCCTGCTGATCCCGCGCGACCCGAACGACGCGCGCGACGTGATCCTGGAGGTCAAGGGCGGCGAAGGCGGCGACGAGGCGGCCCTGTTCGCCGCGGACCTGCTGCGCATGTACACCCGCTTCGCCGAGCACAAGGGCTGGAAGGTGGAGATGATCTCCTTCAACGAGTCCGATCTGGGCGGCTACAAGGACGCCCAGGTGGCGATCAAGGGCAAGTCCAACGACCCGGCCGAAGGCGTCTACGCGCAGCTGAAGTTCGAGGGCGGCGTGCACCGCGTGCAGCGCGTCCCGCAGACCGAATCCCAGGGCCGCATCCACACCTCGGCCGCCGGCGTGCTGGTGCTGCCCGAGGTGGACGAGCCCGAAGAGGTGGACATCCACGCGAACGATCTGAAGGTCGACGTGTACCGTTCTTCCGGCCCCGGCGGGCAGTCCGTGAACACCACCGACTCCGCGGTGCGCCTGACCCACATCCCCACCGGCATCGTGGTTGCCATGCAGAACGAGAAGTCGCAGATCCAGAACCGTGAAGCCGCGATGCGCGTGCTGCGCTCGCGTCTGCTGGCCCACCAGCAGGCCATCATCGACGAGGAGAACTCGGCGGTGCGCGCCAGCCAGATCCGCACCATGGACCGTTCCGAGCGCATCCGCACCTACAACTACCCGGAAAACCGCGTCGCGGACCACCGCACCGGCTACAAGGCGTACAACCTGGACGCGGTGATGGACGGCGAGTTGGCTCCGGTGATCGAATCCTGCATCCAGCTCGATGAAGAAGAGCGCCTGGCGGCGCTGGGCGAACGCTAAGCGGCAAAGAGCCATAGCGTGGAGCAGCTCAATACCGCGCGGCGGGACGCCGCCGCGGTTCTCTCCGGCGCCGGGGTGCCAAGCCCCGGCGTCGATGCCGACCTCTTGCTGTGCTTCGTCACCGGGGACAGCCGTGCCGAGCTCAAATTGCGTGAGCTGCGCGGGGAGAACCTCGACGAGGCACAGTACGCACAATATCTGGACCTTGTAGCCCGACGGGCGCGGCGCATCCCGCTGCAGCACCTGACCGGCGAAGGCCATTTCCGCTACCTGACCCTAAAGGTCGGGCCCGGGGTGTTCTCTCCGCGTCCGGAAACCGAGTCGGTGGTGCAGGTGGGCCTGGATTTCATCGGTTCGCTACAAGGTTCACGTTGTGTAGACCTGTGCTCCGGGTCCGGGGCGATCGCCGCCGCGCTGGCCACCGAACTGCCCGCATCCACCGTATGGGCGGTGGAACTCTCCGCCGAGGCGATCGGCTATACCCGGGCGAACTGCGAACCGCTGGGCGTGCACGTCCTGCACCAGGACGCGGCACGGCTGCCCGCAGCTCTGCACGGAACCATCGACCTGGTGATTTCGAACCCGCCGTACATCCCGCCGAACGCGATCCCGCGCGAGGTCGAGGTGCGTGAGCACGACCCGCAGATGGCGCTGTACGGGCTGGGCAGCGACGGGCTGCAGATCCCGCGGGCGGTTTCCGCCGAAGCCCTGCGCCTGCTGCGCCCGGGGGGCATGTACGTGATGGAACACGCGGAGGTGCAAGCCGAAAGCGCCGCCGCGATGCTCGCCGCACTGGGTTTCGAGGCGGTCACCGGGCACCAGGACCTCACCGGACGGGCGCGAGCCACCAGCGGCCTTGCCCCGTTATCCACCGACCGCATGAAAGAATAAACCCGTGAGCACAACATTTGATGTCAGCAACGCAGAGCAGCGCGCCGCAGCGATCAGCGCAGCCAAGGAAACCCTCGGCGAGAAGCGCTGCATCGTGCTACCCACCGACACCGTCTACGGGATCGGAGCCGACGCCTTCAGCCCGCAGGGCGTCGCCATGCTGATGGCCTCCAAGGGCCGCTCGCGCAATATGCCGCCTCCGGTGCTGATCGCCCAGGTCGCCACCATGGACGGGCTCGCCCGGGATATCCCCGATGAAGCCCGCAAGCTCGCCGAGGCCTTCTGGCCCGGCGCACTGACCCTCATCCTGCAGTCACAGCCCTCGCTGACCTGGGATCTGGGGGAGACCCGCGGCACCGTCGCGCTGCGCGTGCCCAACGACGACACCGCGCTGGAACTGCTCGGCGCCACCGGACCGCTGGCCGTCTCCTCGGCCAACCGCACCGGCCAGCCGGCGGCCACCACCGTGGAAGAAGCGATCGCGCAGCTCGGCGAGAGCGTGGACGTGTACCTCGACGGCGGCGCGCGTGGCAGCTCAGATGGCGGCGCCACCCTGCCTTCGACCATCGTCGACGCCACCGGTGAGACCCTCCGCGTGGTCCGCGCCGGCGCCATCGACATCGGCGAACTGCGCGTCGTGGTCCCGAACATCATGGATGTGGAGGAGCCCCAAGCTCCGAGCCAGGACGCATGAGAAGCTACGTCCTGCTGATCGCGTTCAGCTTCGCCACCTCCTTTTTGCTGACCCCGATCATCCGTTCGATCGGCCACCGCTTCACCCGCAGCCAAATGGTGCGCGAACGCGACCAGCACAATGCGCCGATCGTGAAATTCGGCGGGCTGGCCATCATGATCGCCTTCGGCGCCGGGCTCTGGCTGGCCAGCCACTTCAGCTTCTTCGCCGGGGTCTTCGAAAACGGCCTGACCATCCGCGGCATCGCCATCGCCCTGGTGATGATCGCGCTGCTCGGGCTGTGGGATGACGTGGGCGACCTGCGCTGGTACTACAAGGCGGCAGGCCAGGTGGCCATCGGCGCGGTGATCGCCGGACACGGCATCCTCATCCGCTCGCTGCCGGTTGGCACCTGGCGGATCGAGGAGCCCTGGGCGCAGGGAGCCCTGACGGTGTTCCTGGTCGTGCTGACCATGAACGCCATCAACTTCTCCGACGGGCTCGACGGGCTCGCCGCGGGTCTGGCCGCTATTGGTGCGGCCACCTTCTTCCTCTACTCCTACATCCTGGCCACGCATGTGAGCGCCGATGACTACGCGAATGTCGGCGCGCTGCTTTGCGCTCTGTTACTCGGTGCATGTGTGGGATTCCTGCCACATAATTTCAACCCGGCGAACATCTTCATGGGGGAGACCGGGGTGCTGACCATCGGGCTGATCCTGTCGGTTTCGGCCATCGCGGTCACCGGCGACGTGCAGGGGCTCGATGCGCATCGTTTCCGCAATGTGCCGGCCTACATGCCGATGGTGCTGCCGATGGTGATCGTCTTCCTGCCGGTGCTCGATCTGAGCCTTTCGGTGGTGCGCCGCCTGCTCAACAAGCGCTCGCCCTTCTCCCCGGACTCCAAGCACATCCACCACCGCATGCTCTCCCAGGGCCATTCGGTGCGCAAAAGTGTGGTGTTGCTCTACATCTGGGCGGCGCTGGTGGCCGCTACGGTCGTATCGATCGCCTTCATACCCCTGGTCATCCTGATTCCGGTCATCGTGATTCTGGTTATCGGAGCCGCCTTGCTCACCTGGTGGCCGCTGGTCTCGGTACGTTTCGCCAACCTTCGAGCCAAGCTTGGGAAGTAACCAGAACCCAAGCAGTTTCTATCTCGTGTAGAATTCATGATGGATCATCTCCCACGCGGGCAATAACCGCGCGGGGGAAATGAGTATCATCAGCATCATCCGGTGCCCGATGGATCGTCAAAAGTGAACAGAGGAGGATGCGGAGATGAATTCACGTTCTGACCGCATAACCGCCTCTGCCGCTCCGAAGTCCATCTGGCTGCCAATTCTTGGTATCTCCTTGCTGTACTCGTTGATCGCAACGGCCGCATTTTTCCTGATTTCGTGGCTGCTTGCTGATTTGCGATATGCACTTTCCGGGGCGTTTGCCGCCGGCTTAGTGATCGGCTTCTTCGCCGTCAGCATCTTGATTGCTGAGGCTGCCGGACGAATCCGCAGCACGTGGGCGATGCCCGCGTTTCTGGGAACATTCGTCATCAAGGTATTTGGCATTGCCTTCGTGCTGTTGAACCTGGGGTTGCCCGAATGGGTCAACCGTCAGGGATTCGTGCTCGCAGCTGCGGTCTCACTCGTTGCCTGGCAGGTCGGCGAGGTTCGCGCCTTCATGAAGACGCGCCTTGCCATCTACAACGAGTCATAGACATATAGCCCGCGACGTTTATGTCATGGGTGAGCTGTGAGTTTGATAGGCTTACTACGGGTCATTTTCGGCAATTCGTTTAAATGCGAGGGGCCGTCTCCGAAAGACATCTTCAGGGGATCCTGAGGGTGGCACTTCATCAACGTCGATGTGCTATGCAGAAGCGCTGATGGAACCCGTTTGATTTTTTCTTCACAAGGTGAGAGGCAGTTACCGCCAGTCACCGCCTTTTGCCCGTGACCGTTACTGCAGAGAGGACAGCGCGTTGTTCGCGTTTGCGCTCCCAATGGCCTCAGAAGAAGGCGGATTCATTCCGCCATCCGTATCCGATACCCACCTCCCAGATATTTTCCCTTGGATGGTTGAGTACGGCACCGGTTTCGGCAAGCAGATGCTCATGATCGTACTTTCGATCGTGCTCATTACTTGGTTCTTCACCGCGGCCATCAAGAACCCGAAGCTGGTTCCAAGCAAGACGCAGTACCTCGCCGAGTCCGGCTACGCCTTCGTGCGTAACGGAATTGGCCGCGACATCATTGGTGAGAAGAACTTCCGTCCTTGGATTCCTCTGCTGTTCGCGACCTTCTTCTTCGTCCTGCTGAACAACCTCTTCGGAGCAATTCCGTTCCTGCAGATTCCATCGTTCTCACACGCTGGTTCTGCATACGCGATGGCCATCATCATCTACGGCACCTGGATTGCCGTGGGTTTGAAGAATCATGGTATTCGCTACTTCAAGTTGGCCGTCGTTCCATCCGGTGTTCCGGGCTGGATCATGCCACTGATGATTCCACTGGAAATCATCTCTAACTTCATCGTTCGCCCACTGACGCACTCGCTGCGTTTGATGGCAACGATGCTGGCCGGTCACATGATCGTGATGCTGGCAGCTGCCGGCGCACGTCACCTGATCGTTGTTCAGGATTCCTTGGCTATGAATGGTCTTGGCATCTTGGTCATCCTCGGATCGGTCGCAATGTACTTCCTGGAACTGCTGATCATGGTGCTGCAGGCGTTCGTTTTCGCCTTGCTCACCGCGATCTACCTCCAGGGTGCAATTGAAGCCGACGCCCACTAAGGCCAACACTTCTTCTAACCACTAAAGATCTTCCTTGAGTCGCTCAAGGAATACCTCACAACCTACCGGCAAAAGTCCGGTATCTTGAAAGGAACATAATCACATGTTGCATGGCTCCCTGAATATGATCGGCTACGGCCTGGCTGCAATCGGTTCGGCAATTGGCGTGGGCTTGATCTTCGCTGCTTACATCAATGGTGTTGCACGCCAGCCAGAAGCTCAGCGCATCCTGCAGCCAATCGCAATGCTTGGCTTCGCACTTGCCGAAGCACTTGCAATTTTGGGCCTGGTTTTCGCTTTCGTTATCGGCGCCTAGTCTTTTCGCGACTGTAGTAGTGGCCTCGCCACTGTTGCGAGGCGTACACACATGCGGAAACTAGTAGATAGGAATAGTGAGAATGAACAGCACTGAATTCATCCTCGCTGCGGGCGAATCGGTTAACCCGCTGTTGCCGAACCCGTGGGAGATTCTCGTCACGGGCGTTGGCTTCGCGGTATTGCTCTTCATCGTCATCAAGGTGATTGCTCCGAAGTTCGAGCAGTCCTATGAAGATCGCGTCACCGCGATCGAAGGTGGACTTGAGAAGGCTGAGGCCGCTCAGAAAGAAGCAGAGGAGACCTTGGCTCAGTACAAGGCCCAGCTTCTGGAAGCGCGCACCGAAGCTAACCGCATCCGTGAGGAAGCACGTAGTGAAGGTGCACAGATCCTTGCCGATCTGAAGACCAAAGCAACCGATGAGGCTACTCGTATCACCGAGCAGGCTCAGCGTCAGATCGAAGCAGAGCGCACCAGCGCCCTTGCTTCGCTTCGCAGCGATGTTGGCTCTTTGGCCACCGAGCTTGCAAGCAAGATTGTTGACGAAGCTCTGCAGGACGATACCCGTGCACAGCGCGTGGTTAATTCGTTCCTGACCGATTTGGAAGCTCAGCAGAATGCAGGTGCATCGAACTAATGGCAAGTGTATCGAGCGAGTCATTGGCAAAGGCCTTGGAGTTCTTGGAACCAAAGCTGGCGCAGGCATCTGTTGATCTGCCGAAGGATCTGTTCGCGGTCCTGGAAGTACTGGATGCAAATGCCGGTCTTCGCCGCGCATTGACTGATCCAGCACGTGAAGCTGCCGCTAAGGCAGGCCTTCTGGCCCAGCTGTTGCACGGAAAGGTTTCGGCTGACGCCGAAGCAATCGTCGCAGAGCTGGCTTCGTACCGCTGGAGCTCGGAACGCGACATTAGCGATGCGCTCGAAACGCTGGCCGTCACCGCGGTAACCGCGGTGGCAGAGCAGCAGGACGGCGCTTCGGGGCTGGCCAAGCTGGAGCAGGATCTGTTCTCCTTCATCGAGGTAGTTCGTTCTAACCATGAACTACAGCGTGCGTTGGATGAGGCGCAGGCCCCAGCCGAAGCAAAGAGCGCCCTGGCGCTCAAGCTCGTGCCTAACGCGTCGCGAACCTCGAAGGTATTGATCCAGCAAGCGGTGGCAGCTCCTCGTGGGCTTAAGCCAATGGCCTTGGTGGAACGTTTCGTTGAGTTGGTGGCCAAGCGCCAGCAGCGCTGGATCGCTACGGTGACCAGCTCTGTCCAGCTTTCCGAGACTCAGCTTCAGCGACTTCAGCAGGGCTTGAACAAGTTCTACGCTCGCGAGCTGAACCTCAACACCTCCATCGACCCAAAGTTGGTCGGCGGTTTGGTGGTCAAGGTTGGCGACGAAGTTGTCGACGCTTCCGTGGCATCACGCGTGGCCGATTTGCGCCGCGCACTGGCTAGCTAGGAATTTTCGGTGGGGGAGCGATCCCCGCACCGAAGTCCTAGCTAACCAGGACCACAACAGACTTCATTCATATTCGATTCGTAATCTTTTTCTACGGATCACAATTTAGGAGAGCAGGGACTGCAGATGGCCGATTTGACCATCAATGCCGACGACGTCCGTAATGCCCTAAACGAGTTCGCTACTTCCTACGAACCGGGTAAGGCAGAGCGTACCGAGGTGGGACGCGTCGTCAGCGCGAGCGACGGCATCGCCAAGGTGGAGGGTCTTCCTTCCGTCATGGCCAACGAGTTGCTCAAGTTCGAAGACGGAACTCTGGGCCTGGCCCAGAACCTAGACACCCGCGAAATCGGTGTTGTCGTGCTTGGTGACTTCACCGGCATCGAAGAGGGCCAGAAGGTTGAGCGCACCGGCGAGATCCTTTCGGTTCCAGTAGGCGACGCCTTCCTGGGCCGCGTGGTTGACCCATTGGGTGAGCCAATGGATAACCTGGGCCCAATCGAGGCCGAGAGCCGCCGTGCACTGGAACTCCAGGCACCAGGCGTCACCGAGCGCAAGAGCGTGCACGAGCCAATGCAGACCGGTCTGAAGGCTATCGACGCCATGATCCCGATCGGCCGTGGCCAGCGTCAGCTGATCATTGGTGACCGCCAGACCGGTAAGACCGCTATCGCGGTTGACACCATCTTGAACCAGCGCGCCAACTGGGCCACCGGGGATGAGACCAAGCAGGTTCGCTGCATCTACGTAGCGGTTGGACAGAAGGCATCGACCATCGCTGCCGTACGTCAGACCCTCGAAGAGGCGGGCGCTTTGGAGTACACCACCATCGTGGCCTCCCCGGCATCCGACCCAGCTGGCTTCAAGTACCTCGCCCCATACGCAGGCTCGGCCATCGGCCAGCACTGGATGTACGGTGGCAAGCACGTGCTGGTCGTCTTTGACGATCTGTCCAAGCAGGCCGAAGCATACCGCGCCGTGTCGCTGTTGCTGCGCCGTCCACCAGGACGCGAAGCCTACCCGGGCGACGTGTTCTACCTACACTCCCGCCTGCTTGAGCGTTGTGCCAAGCTCTCCGACGAACTCGGTGCAGGTTCGATGACCGGTCTGCCGATCATCGAGACCAAGGCAAACGACGTGGGCGCGTTCATCCCGACCAACGTGATCTCGATCACCGATGGTCAGATCTTCTTGCAGTCGGACCTGTTCAACGCCAACCAGCGTCCGGCCGTCGACGTGGGTATCTCCGTATCCCGCGTGGGTGGTTCGGCACAGGTCAAGGCCATGAAGAAGGTCTCCGGTACGCTGAAGCTCGAATTGGCCCAGTACCGCGACATGGCGGCCTTCGCCATGTTCGCTTCGGACCTGGATGCCGCTTCCAAGCAGCAGCTCACCCGTGGTGCACGTCTGATGGAACTGCTCAAGCAGGGCCAGTACCAGCCGTACCCCGTGGAAGATCAGGTTGTATCGGTTTGGGCCGGCACCAACGGCTACCTGGACGATGTTCCAGTGGAAGACGTTCGCCGCTTCGAGACCGAGTTCATCGATTACCTGCGTCACCGCACTCAGGTGCTGACCGTTATCGGCCAGACTGGCAAGCTGGAGAACGAGACCGTGGAAGCCATGAAGGCTGCCGTAGTCGACTTCAAGGCTGGCTTCTTCGGTGAAGGCGATGACCAGCTGGTTGCAGCCGGCCACGAAGAGCATGACGCTCTGAACGCCGAGTCCGTCGACCAGGAAAAGATCGTCAAGCAGAAGCGCTGACATTTTCTTTACGCAGGGGTGGGGCGCTGCTAGCGGCGCCACGCCCCGATCGTAAGGAATAAGGAAAGGACACACATGGGAGCCCAGATTCGGGTCTACCGCCAGAAGATCGGTTCGACTTCGTCGATGCGCAAGATCTTCAAGGCGATGGAACTGATCGCTGCATCCCGCATCGGCAAGGCACGTGCGCGTGTTTCGGCTTCACTGCCGTATGCCAATGCGATTACCCGTGCAGTAACCGCCGTCGCGTCCCAGGCCGATGTCGATCACCCATTGACCACCGAGCCGGCGCAAGTTCGCCGCGCCGCGGTCTTGGTTATGACGTCGGACCGAGGCCTCGCCGGGTCCTACTCCGCCAGCGTTCTGAAGCAGGCAGAGCATCTCGTGGAACTCCTGCGTGAGGAAGGCAAGGAAGTCAAGACCTATTTGGTCGGCCGCAAGGCTCAGGCTTACTTCGATTTCCGTTCGCGCGAGTACGCCCGAGTGTGGACCGGGGACACCGATTCCCCGCGTTTCGAAACCGCACGCGAGCTGCGCGAAATCCTCCTAGAGGACTTCGCTACCGATTACGAGCAGGGCGGTGTGGAGGAGATCCACGTCGTATACACCCAGTTCAAGTCGATGGTCACGCAGGAACCGACGGTCATCCGTCTGTTGCCGTTGGAGGTAGTCGAGGATGAGACCGAGACGCCAACCGACGAGTTGTTGCCACTGTACGAATTTGAGCCATCGCCGGAGGAAGTGCTTGACGCGCTGCTTCCGCGGTACATCGATTCGCGATTGTTCAACGCCCAGCTGCAGTCCGCAGCCTCGGAGCTCGCTGCTCGTCAGCGTGCAATGAAGGCTGCTGGCGACAATGCTGGCGAACTAATCAAGAAGTACAAGCGATTGCTCAACAATGCCCGTCAGGCTGAAATCACCCAGGAGCTTTCGGAAATTATTGCCGGCGCTGACGCGCTGAACAGCTAGTTTCCGAATTACTCCGACCAGACAAGAAGTGAGAAAGATGACTGCCCAACTCAACGAGCAGGTTACCGCAGGGGCCACCGGTCGTATTGCCCGCGTGATTGGCCCGGTCGTGGACGTCGAGTTCCCTGCCGATGCACTGCCTTCAATCTACAACGCCCTCACCGCCGAGCTAACCCTCGCCGGTGTAACCAAGACCATTACCTTCGAGACCAGCCAGCACCTCGGTGACAACATGGTCCGCGCGGTATCCCTCCAGGCCACTGACGGCCTGGTACGCGGTACCCAGGTAATCGACACCGGCGCTTCGATTTCCGTCCCTGTTGGCGACGGCGTCAAGGGCCACATCTTCAACGTTTTGGGCGAAGCCCTGGACGTTGACAACTCGGAGATCCAGGTCACCGAGCGCTGGCCAATCCACCGCCAGCCACCTAAGTTCGCAGACCTTGAGGGCTCGACCGAGATGCTGGAAACCGGCATCAAGTCGATCGACCTTCTCACCCCTTACATCAAGGGTGGCAAGATTGGTCTGTTCGGTGGTGCAGGTGTGGGTAAGACCGTGCTGATCCAGGAAATGATCACCCGTGTGGCACGTAACTTCGGCGGTACCTCGGTATTCGCCGGTGTGGGCGAGCGCACCCGTGAAGGCAACGACCTCTGGGTCGAAATGGAAGAAGCCAACGTTCTGAAGGACACCGCCCTGGTGTTCGGCCAGATGGATGAGCCACCTGGAACTCGTTTGCGCGTGGCGCTGTCGGCACTGACCATGGCGGAGTACTTCCGCGATGTGCAGAACCAGGACGTGCTGCTGTTCATCGACAACATCTTCCGCTTCACCCAGGCCGGTTCCGAGGTGTCGACCCTGTTGGGCCGCATGCCTTCGGCCGTGGGTTACCAGCCGAACTTGGCCGATGAGATGGGCCTGCTGCAGGAACGCATCACCTCGACGAAGGGCCGCTCGATCACCTCGATGCAGGCTGTTTACGTCCCGGCCGATGACTACACCGACCCGGCTCCAGCTGCAACCTTCGCTCACTTGGATGCAACCACCGAACTGTCGCGTGAAATCGCGTCGCGTGGACTGTACCCGGCGATCGATCCGTTGACCTCGACCTCGCGAATCCTGGATCCGCAGTACATTGGTCAGGCTCACTACGACACTGCCATCCGCGTGAAGGCTATTTTGCAGAAGAACAAGGAACTGCAGGACATCATCGCGATCCTCGGCATTGACGAACTGGGCGAAGAGGACAAGATCGTCGTGTCGCGTGCACGCCGTATCCAGCAGTTCCTCTCGCAGAACACCTACACCGCAAAGCAGTTCACCGGTGTTGAGGGTTCGACCGTTGAAATCAAGGACACCATCGAAGGCTTCACGGCCATTTGCGATGGCGACCTGGACCACATCGCAGAGCAGGCGTTCTTCAACATCGGCGGTCTTGATGACGTCGAGCGCCAGTGGGCCGAAATCCAGAAGGCCAGCTAATTATGGCCGAGCTTCAGGTCGAAATCGTCGCGGCGGACCACTTCGTGTGGTCCGGCGCAGCGAAGCTGGTCAAAGCACGTTCGGTTGACGGCGAGATCGGCGTTCTGCCCGGTCACGTCCCGATGCTGTCGGTGCTTGCCGCTGGGGATCTGGAAATCGATCCAGTTTCCGAAGCGCGCTTCTCGGTGCAGATCGACGGTGGCTTCTGCTCCGTCGATTCGGATCGCGTAGTGATCGTCGCCGATAACGCTGTGATTGGTACCGCAGCGTAGGCATTGAATTGATCGAGATAACCGCACCAGTTCTGATAGCGCTGCTGGTACTAACCTGCATCGTGTTGTTCTTTGGTGCCATGGGGGTGCGCCGCATTCAATTGCGGCGCACCCTGGGCACCTTCGACACCTCCATCCGCACGCCCAAGGGCCGCTGGATGATGGCGATCGGCCGCTACGGCGGGGGACATCTGGACCTGTTGCGGTTTTTCTCTGTCTCCCCGGTGCCCAGCTACGTGCTGCAGCGCCGCGGACTGGAGATGAATGGGTGGCGTCGGCCCAGCGAGGATGAAGCGATGCAGATTCCTCCGGGGTTCGTCATCGTGCAGCTCACCCAATCGGGCGAAGAGCAGCTGCTGGCGATGGACTACCGCGACTACACGGGTTTCTCCGCCTGGCTTGAAGCCGGGCCGATCGCCGGTAGTTGGCAAATCTGAGCCAGCACCGCAAAAAGCGCATCCCGCCGCTTCCACCCATTGGGTGGACACGGCGGGATGCGCTGTTTAAACCGGGTGCGGGCTAGAGGACCTGCCCGTTGCGAATCACCTGCTGCAGCTGCAGCTTCGGATCCAGCATCACCACATCGGCGCAGAAGCCATAGTGCAGGCTGCCGACCTCGTCGGCCAGGCCGATCAGTGCGGCGGGGATGGAGGTGGCGGACTCGATCGCCCGGGTCAGCGGGATGCCCGCGTCGACCGTGCAGCGCAGCACCTCTAGCAGGGTGGCGGTGCCTCCGGCCAGCGAACCGTCGGCCAGGCGGGCCTGCGAGTCCTTGACCTCAACCTGCGCCGGGCCCAGCGAGTAGTGCCCGTCGCTGAGCCCCGTGGCGGCCATCGAATCGCTGACCAGCACCACATGGCGCCCGCCGATCAGGTTGAATACCAGGCGGACCGTATCGGGGGACAGATGCACATCATCGGCGATGAGTTCCACGAAGGCGTTCCCGCGCGAGGCCTCCTCCAGGCAGGCGGCCACCGGACCGGGCTCCCGGTGATGCAGCGGAGGCATGCCGTTGAACAGGTGGGTGACGGTGGGCTTCTCGGTGAAGCCGTCCACCCCGGCGTTGCTCAGCTGGTCGCGGGCGTAGCGCAGGGAGGCGGCGGTGACCTCGGCGCTGGCATTCGTGTGGCCCAGGGAGGGCACGACGCCGAGGATCACGAGCTGCTCGATCAGCTCCTCGCAGCCGGCCAGCTCCGGGGCGTAGGTCATGGTGCGCAGCTGACCGCGGCTGGCGGCCACGAGCTCCTCGACGAATCCGGGATCCGGGTCGGTGAGGTAGCGCGGATCTTGCGCCCCGCAGCGCGCCGCGGACAGGAACGGGCCTTCGGCGTGGATGCCGGCGATCTGGCCCGCCTCGGCGAACTCGGCCAGAATTTCTGCCGCCCGGGTCATTTCGCCCTGCTCGGCGGTGACCAGCGAGGCGAGCAGGGTGGTAGTGCCGGCGCGGTGCAGGTACTCCAGGGCGTCGGTGACCTGCCCGTGTTCCGGGGCGGCGAAATCGGCGCCGAGGGCCCCATGGCAGTGCAGATCGATCAGCCCGGGGATGAGGATCGTGCCTTCGGGCACCGGATAGTCGGTGAATTCTTCCGCCTCGGGCAGGGCGAGCCAGTCATCGCGGTTGCCCGCGAAACGGATTCGATCGTCCTCGATGGCCAGCACACCATCGCTGACTTCCTGTCCATCGGAGACGAGAGTGGCGAAAATGGCGTAACGCGAAGCGGTATTCATGTACCTAGCTTAGAAGAGTCTGCCCGCAGAGTCATCGACTCCGCGCATTGCATCGTAATCCAGGGTCAGGCAGCGGATCCCGCGGTCCTCGGCCAGGGTGCGCGCCTGCGGCTTGATCTGCTGCGCGGCGAACACGCCGGTCACCGGTTTGAGCAGCGGATCGCGGTTGAGCAGCTCCAGATAGCGGGTGAGCTGCTCGACACCATCGATGTCGCCGCGGCGCTTGAGTTCCACCGCCACTGCGGCGCCGGAGGCGTCGCGTGCCAGGATGTCCACCGGGCCGATGGCGGTCATGTATTCGCGGCGCACCAGCCGGTGACCGTCGCCGAGCAGCCCGATCTGCTCCGCCAGCAGGCGCTGCAGATCGGCCTCCACGCCGTCCTTGATCAGCCCCGGGTCCACGCCGAGCTCATGAGCCGAATCGTGCTCGATCGAATGGAAGCTGATGGTCAACTTGTCATCGGTCTTCGCGCTGGTCACATGCCAGACGCTGAGCGCGCCGAGGGCGGCGGCGTCCTCATCGGGACTCGCCTCACGCAATACCAGCGGAGGATTCATCCAGTTCAACGGCTTGTAGCTGCCGCCGTCCGAATGGATCAGCACCGAACCATCGGCCTTGACCATGATCAGCCGGGTAGCTAGGGGGAGGTGGGCTCGAAGACGGCCCTCGTAATCTACTGAACACTTTGCAACCACTAAACGCACCCGACCCACTTTACCGGTTCGTGCCGCCGGTGCGCGATACGGCATGATTAAAGGCATGCCACGTTCGAACCGCCCGCGCCGCAAACCAGGATCCGCACCGAATGCTCGGTCGCGGTCCAACGCGCCCCAGGGCAATGACGAAGATTGGATGCAGCGCGCCCGCTATGGGGTGGTGCGCCTGCAGGACGCCCCGGACGGCCAATGGCATGTGCGCAAGGTGTCTCCGCTGAACGCGGTGAAAACCTACACCTGCCCGGGCTGCCACCGAATGATCACCCCGGGCGTGGCGCACCTGGTGACCTGGCGGGCCGATCATTGGTCCGGGGACGATGCGGCCGCCGCGAATCGCCGGCACTGGCATCCGAACTGCTGGGAATCGCGCTCCTACCGCTACTAGAGCCGGTCCTGGCGGGCGATGAACACCTCGCGCAGCAGGATCATCGCCGAGGCGGCGACCGGGATGGCCATCAGCGCCCCGGTGATCCCCACCAGCGTGCCGCCGGCGATCACCGAGATCACCGCGACGGCCCCGGGCACCGCGACGGCCTTGTTCATAATGCGCGGGGAGACGAAGTAGGCCTCCAGCTGCAGGTAGCCGAAGTAGCAGACTGCGTAGATCAGCGCCGTCTGCCAGCCCAGGGTGAGCGTGACCAGGGTGACCAGCACCCCGGCGATCACCGCGCCGACCAGCGGAATGAAGGCCAGCATCGCGACCAGCAAGGTCAGCAACGCCGCGAAGGGGACCTCCAGCAGGGTCATCAGCGCCAGCGCCACGAGCGCGTTGAGCACCGCCACCGAGGCCTGTCCCATGACGTAGTTGCCCACCGAGCGGGTGATGCGGGTGGCGATTTCGCTGGCGCGCACCCGCTTGGAGCGCGGAACCAGGCGCATCGAAAACGACATCATGCCCGGCAGTGAGGCGAGGAAGTAGATCGCCAGCACCAGCACGATGAGCACCCCGAACATCGACTGGGCCACCGTCTGCGAGACGCCCAGCACGCCGCCGAACACATTGGTGACCGCGCCGGAATCGCCGAAGAAGCGCTGCACCTCGGTATTAACGCGCGCCGAGAGCGCATACTGCGCATCGATCTGCCTGACCCATTGGCTATTGAGGAAGTTGTCGGTGATTTCCGGGGCGCGGGAGATGAATTGGGTGATCTGGGTGACCAGGGTCGGGATGATCAGCGCCATGAACCCCGCGAAGATCGCCAGCAGCCCGACCATCGTGGAGGTGACCGCCAGCGGCCGGTTCAACCCGCGGCGCATCAGGAACCGCACCACCGGGTCAAGCCCCAGGGCAATGAACAAGGCGATCGAAATCCAGGTGATCAGCGAGCCGACATTGGTCAGCAGGTAGTAGCCGGCCAGCGCCAATCCCACGCCGATGGTGCCCAGAAAACCCATGGAGATCGGGTGCAGGGCGGGAATCGGCTCGGGGGTCTCCTGATCGGTGGCATCGGGGAGTTCACCGAACGCATTGGGGCGCCGCGGGGATTTGAGCAGCGCATTCACCTTGGCGGAAAGCCGGCGGGCCCACTGCGCGGTGGGGGAATCGGGCTCGGCGGAACCCGGTTCGCGCCGCCCGGCGGCCGGCCCGGTGGCGGAAGGATGCGCGGGGTTAGCCGCCGGGTCCGGAAGCTCATTGGGCGGCTGATTACTCTCCATGGCACCGAGCATACCGCCGGAATGGGTTCTGAAAGTGCTCTATGACACTCCGACATGGTCATTTGAGCCACTTCACAGGTAGCCCGCGGAACCATTGGGGCGATGGACTCGTTAGACTTGTGAAAGAACAGCTGTGACCGTTGGCGAATAGGTGAAGTCGTGCGAAAAGTTATCTCCGTGATCGCGATCCTGCTTGGGGCCGTTGCCCTGGTGGTAGGGATCGGACAGAAGACCTTTTGGGCTCCGCCCGAAACGGTCACCGCAAGCATGCCAGAATTTGAATCCGAGGCGCCGCTGACGGTTATCCAACCGTCGGTGCAGAACGCCAACGCCGAACCGGTCGAGCTGGTGATCAGCGCAGAGGGCGAATTCACCGCCTCGCTGGCGCGCAGCTACGACGTCGAGGCGTGGGTCGACGACGCCTCGCATGTGGAGCTGACCGGAGTGGACCGCGAAAACCACCAGCTGGTCGCCGAACTGCTCGACGGGGAGAAGAAGACCCCGAACCCGGCTGGCGATGACCTGTTCTTCGACTCGCAGAAGGCCGATGGCACAATGACCTACCGCTGGACCGCGCCGGATGACGGCGACTGGTCGCTGCTGCTGGCCGCCGATGGCACCAAGGCGGCGCCAACCGATATTTCGGTCACCTACGCCAACGACGATGCCATGCCTTGGGCGCTGCCGCTGATCATCATCGGCGCGCTGCTGCTCGTCTTCGGTGTGGCCCTGCTGCTGATGCGCGTAATCAAGCCTTCCAAGCCTGCACGCCGCGCCGAAGCGGCGTCCCCGGGCACCAAGGGCGGCTCGACCACGCAGAACTCGCTGGCCATGGCCGCGGTGCTCGCGTTGGCCGTGGGCGGAGTCAGCGTGCCGATGGCACCCTCGGAAGACCAGCCAGCCGAATCGGCCAAGGCCTCGGACTCCGCGAAATCCGAGGAATCGGAGCCGTCCGAGGAATCCAAGCCCGCCGACGACTCGAAGCCTGCCGAAGAATCGACGTCCGCGGAAGCCGAACCGGATAGCTACCCGGTGCTCACCGAGGAGCAGCTGCAGCGGATCCTGGGCGACGTGGAGAAGCAGATCGGCAAGGCCGACGAGAAGAACACGAAGAAGGACCTGGATGCCCGCGCTTCCGGTGCTTTCAAGGACCTGCGCACCAAGCGCTACGACATCCTGAACGACGACATCGAGATCGCCAAGCCGCTGGCGCTGAAGACCGCGGTGATTCGCTCGGCCGCCGTGCCGAATAGCTCCGAGGCAAAATTTCCGCGCGTGATCTCCGTGGTGACCGCAAAGGACTCGGATCCGGCCACCTTGCCAATGGCGTTGACCCTGAAGCAGGACAGCGCTCGCGATAACTACAAGGTCAGCTTCGCCGCGCAGATGCTGCCGAACTCGACCTTCCCGGGCATCGCGGTGGGCGACCCCTCGATCCAGCAGCTGGGCAACAACGCCGAAGGGCTGAAGGTCAAGCCGGAAGAGGCGCTCGACCAGCTGGCGGACGTGTTGACCAACGAGAAGTCCAAGCACAAGGGCAACTTTGCGGAATCCGAATTCATCAAGGCGATCCACTCGGGGCAGAAGAAGGAAAAGGAAGAAGCCAACGAGGCGAATGTGAAGTACTCGCGCTCGGTCACCAAGAATGACACGCAGGTGATTTCCACCCCCGATGGCGGCGCGATCGTCACCGGCCGGCTGAACCAGAAGGCAGTATTCGAGCGCACCGAGGATGCAGATCCGCTGGAGAGCGCCGACGAGCTGACCAAGAAGTTGCTTGGATCGAGCACCTCTACCGGTAACGTAGAGATCACGTACGCCGAACCGGTGATGATGTACATCCCAGCGTCCGGCAATGACGACAAGATTCAGCTAGTCGCCAGCGAGGTAGTGTTGCTGAGCGTCAAGCAGGCGGAGGAGAACTAATGACCGAACCACATATTCCCTCGGCTCGCGGAGCCATCGATTTAGGCTCCCTGGCCGCCAATGGCCCGCAGGCCACCGAGGAGAACGCACCCGGCGCGGCGGCTAGCTGGACGCTGACCCTGGACGAGGCGGCATTCCAGCAGTTTGTCGGGCTCTCCCAGCAGGTGCCGGCGATCGTGTCCCTGGGTTCGCCCCGCGTGCAGGTCTCCGCAGACCTCGACACCGCGCTGAAAACCCTCGTGGATCGCCGTGCCGGCAAGATGGTGCTCGGCCTGGTGGACGCGGAGAAGTACCCGAATATCGCCCAAGCGTTCAAGGCGGAGCAGATCCCGATGGTGATCGCGCTGGTCAACGGCCAGCCGGTCCCGCTCTTCCAAGGCCCGGCAGCTGCCGAGCAGATCGACCAGGTGCTCAACCAGCTGGCCGAACTGGGCGTGCAGCAGGGCTTGGCCGGGAGCGTTCCGGCCTTCTCCGGCGGAAGCGAAGAGCAGCCATTGCCGCCGCTGCACCAAAAGGCCGTGGATGCAATCGACGCCGGTGACTACGCCGCCGCCGAGGCCGCCTACCTTGAAGCGCTCAACGAAAAGCCCAACGATCAGGACGCCCAGGTCGGCGTCTACCAGGTGCGTTTGCTCTCCCGCACGCAGAGCCTGGAACTGAACGAGGCGCGAGCCGCCGCGGCAGAGAACCCGGATGATCTCACCGCGCAGCTGAACGTCGCGGATTTGGACCTGGTCGGCGGACATGTGGAAGACGCCTTCGCCCGGCTGGTTTCGCTGATCTCGCGGTTGGCCGATGAAGACCGCGAACGGATCCGCCGCAGGCTGATCGAGCTCTACGCGGTGATCGGCAACGCGGATCCGCGTGTGGCCGCATCGCGCCAGAAGCTGGCCCGCGTGCTGTTCTAAGCACCCGCAGCCCATGGCGGCCCACTCTCATTGCTCAGGCGATGAAAGTGGGCCGTTTTATTTTGCCTGAATGCTTCTACCACGGGCCTGGGCTACGAGATTAACTCCAAAGGATGATGCGTCTTGACTTGGCAGGTTGATATTCTCGACACATGAATAGCATGGCGCTCGAAATAAGGAACCTTGCCAAGCAATTTGGTGACAAGGTTGCGGTGAACAATGTCAGCCTCCAGGTGCCCGCCAAGTCCTTTTACGGACTAGTTGGCCCCAATGGCGCAGGCAAAACGACGATGCTTTCAATGGCGACCGGATTGCTGCGCCCGGATCAGGGCAGCGCGCTGGTCAACGGGGTGGACATCTGGGCGGAGCCGCACACCGCCAAGCGGACCCTGGGCGTGCTTGCCGACGGGGTGCGACAATTCGACCGGCTGACCGGCCGGCAGCTGGTGACCTACGCCGGCCTGCTGCGCGGCATGGACCGCGAGGAGGTCACCACGCGCACCGAAGACCTGCTGCGCGTGATGGATTTGAGCGCGGATGGAGACAAACTCGTCGTGGACTACTCCGCGGGTATGACCAAGAAGATTTCGCTGGCGACCGCGATGATCCACTCGCCGAAGCTGCTGGTGCTCGATGAGCCCTTCGAAGCGGTGGACCCGGTCTCCGCGGCGAATATCCGCGACATCCTCAACGACTACGTCGCCTTCGGCGGCACCGTGATCGTTTCTTCGCACGTGATGGACCTGGTCCAGCGCATGTGCTCGCATGTTGCGGTCATCGACGGCGGCGTGCTCAAGGCCTCGGGCACGGTGGACGAGGTACGCGACGGGATGTCCTTGGAGGACCGCTTCGTCGATCTGGTCGGCGGCCGTGGCACGAGTGAAGGGCTGTCATGGTTGCGTACATCCTAAAGCTGAAGCTGCGGCTACTGGCCAACGGCTTCAAGCGCAGCCCGTGGCAGCTGGCGGGCGTGATCTTCGGTGGGCTTTACGCGCTGGGCATGGTGGTGATGCTGTCGCTGGCCATGTGGTTTAGCGCCGATAACTTAGAGGCGCGCGGCTGGGTGAGCGTGCTGGTCGGTTCGGTGATTGTGCTTGGTTGGGCCGTGGTCCCGCCGATGATCACCGGTGTGGACCTGACCCTGGAGCCACAGCGCTTCGTCCACTTCGGCATCGAGGCCAAGACCTTGGCCCGCGGGCTGATCCTCGCCGGATTCATCTCGGTTCCGGCCATTCTGACGATGCTTGCGGTGCTGGGCTTTTCCACGATCTGGCGACTGGATCCATTGACGCTCATCGTTGGGCTGCTCTGCGCGATCGGCACCTGGGTGATGGCGATTCTGCTCTGCCAGTACCTGACGATCATGGCCACCGCGCTGCGCGCCAAGCGCCGTTTCCGCGAGCTGTCTTTCGGCGTGCTGTTCTTGCTGTTGATCAGCCTGGGCCCGATCATCACCACGATCGCCACCAACGTCGAATCGATCTTCGACCTGCTGATCCCCGCCACCAAGGTCCTTGCGTTCACCCCGCTCGGTGCCTTTGCAGCCGTACCAAATGACTTTGCCACCGGTCAGTTCGCGGCGTTGGGACTGCACCTCGCATTGGCGCTGGTCTACCTGGCCGGGCTGTATCTCTTGCTGACCCGAGCCACCGGCAAGGCCACGGTGACTCCGCCGGCCGCGCAGCGTGCATCGAGCGCGAAGGGATTGGGGTTCTTCAAAATCACCCCGGCCACGCCCAGCGGTGCGGTGGCCGCGCGCGCCCTGACCTATTGGTTCAAAGACCCGCGCTATGCGTTGAGCGTGATCATGGTGCCGATGCTCCCGATCATCTTTTACTTTGCCAGCGGAACCACGGGAAACTACTCCATGATGCTGCTGCTCGGTCCATTGATCGGCATTCTGATGGGATTCTCGATCTCCGCGGATGTCTCCTATGACAACACCGCTTTTGCGTTGCATGTGCTCACCGGTGTGACGGGCAAGGACGATCGTTTGGGCCGCGTGCTGGCGTGCTTCGCACTGGTCATCGTGCCGCTGGTCCTGGCCGCAGTTTTGCCGGCAGCGCTGATCGGTCAGCCGTGGCGTATTCCCGGCGATTTGGGAATGTCCTTAGGAGCGTTCCTGATTGCGTTGGGCGTCGCCTCGATCGCTTCGGCGCGATACACCTACGCGGTGCCGCTGCCGGGGGACAATCCGATGAAGACTCCGCCAGGCAATGGTGCCCGCGTGGCGCTGACTCAGCTGGCCACCTTTGGCATCATGGGTGTGCTGCTGATTCCAACGCTGGTGCCATATATCTTCGGTTGGGTGACCCAATCGATGCTGGCCGGATACATTACCGTCGCGGTCGGCCTGATCACCGGTTCCATCATGCTGTTCCTTGGGATCAAGATTGGTGGCAAGACCATGGACGCGCGTCAGCCGGAGCTGATGCAAGCGGTGCTGGTCAACCGCTAGACAGTCAACACTGCAACGCCCGTATCATTTGAACCGCAGAAATCTGGTTCGACTGATACGGGCGTTTTTGTGCTCGGGCGCTTGATTAGCGTGGGGCGGCGGAGGGCAGAGTCGATACGTGGTTAGTCCCAGTAAGCATTACGCCGTGGCAACTGCAGCGGATCGATATGCTTGGGCATAATCACGTGCGGCAACCCGTCGACCATCACGATCTTGATCCGCCCCGAATCCGCGTCCATATGTGCGCCGCGGCAGAGGCCGCCGAGATTGCTCAGCTTCGTCTCCCCGCCCAACCAGTAGGCCAGAATATGGTGGAATTCGATCTTCTCAGGCGGCTCGGTGCATCCAGGCACAATACACCCCCGATCACGCGCCAGCACGGCGCGTTTAAGTTTCTCCGGGACCAGCCGCTGAGCTCGGCCGTAATCGAGCAGTTCGCTCTTCGAATTGAACACCGCGGGGATGATGTCCGCTTGGCATAAGAGCCGTCTCAAATCCCCGGGTGGCAAATGCACCCCGTGCGCGGTGCGGGCATTGCCTGCGGCGAGATCATGCAAATCTTCGAGCTTCAAATGGACGAGGATTTCGGGCCTGATCCGTGAGCTTCCCTCCCCGGTGCCGTTGGGGAGCATGGTGAGGATGTCCATGAGGGCGTTCAGTGCGCGTTCGGGGACGGTGGCCACGGTTTCTGGGGTTTCTGGTTCCCATTTCGCTTCGTTGCCGACGCCCTCGGGTAGGAAGTCCGGGTATCCCGTTTCAGGTGTTGCAGTCTGCTCAGGTGCTAGCGCTTCTGTTTCTGGCTCCACTGCAAGCTCGGGTTCGCTGGCTGCAGAATCCGGGCTGGAAGCCTGCTCGGGGGCCCTAGTGTCCACCGGTGGCCGGTTGATGCGAGCCTGCGCGCCGGCACGGGTGCGTGAATTGTTGGACTTCGCAATCAACGAATCAAATAATTCACCTTCCACAGTGGAGACCCGGAGCAAGAATTCACGGCTCAACGAGTTTTTCACCGGCAACGCATAGAACCCACGCTGCAGCGAGGATCCGGTTGAGGTCCCTTCGGTGGTACTCACACTGGTGATCAGCTCGTTAACTTGTTTGTTGGTTTCAGACACACTTTGTCCGGCGGAGAGCAGAGTGGCTGCATGTTCTTCGACCGGGCGCCCATCGGCATGGAACAGGGTCGGTTCGGTGGCCGCACCGTCAAAGGTCAGGTCTTTTGGTTCGCGTTTTGCTAGTTTCTGGCTGGTCTCCCGCACCACAGCCGGATGAAGCGCCGGGTCCGGGGTGGCGAACAGGGTGGCCAGGTGGGTGAAGCGCGGTGGGACTTGGTTGCCTGCCATGTCTCGTCGGCCAATGAGGTCGCTCGCGTCGTTGATGAGCTTGTTCGCATCCGCGAAGGGGATGCGTATCCAGGAGGAGAGCAGCGCTGCGGGGGTTTGGAAGCTGGCTTTGCCCGGGCAGCGGATCGCCTCGCGGGTGGTGTCTGGCGGTTCAGCGCGGAGTTTGTCCAGTTCTGTCTCGTGCAGGGTGTGGGCGTTGGTGGCGGCCAGTCGGTCTGCGGCGGTGACGCGCATCCGGGCTGCTTCGTCTTCGAGCCTCTGGCCGGTGGTGGCTAGTTCCAGAGCGAGGCGAGGATCGGTGGTGGTGGAAAGGTGTTTGCGCAGGAAAGTGAACAGGGCTGCGCCGGCGTTGGAGAGAGTGCGCAGGGTTTCACCGCTGAGGTTTTCCGGCTCACTGGTAGCTGCGGTCAGCTCGGTGAGCGTCGCATGCAATTCGGTGAGGGCATCCTCATGGGCGGTGGTGTTCATGAGTCGAGTATGCGCGCGGTTGCGCGGATGACACTGGAGGTGGGGCCGACTGTGGATAAGGCAGACACACCCGGTGGCATCGGGGGTTTGAAATGCGCTGAGCCCGGAGGGGCAGGGCGGCGGCGGAGGCGGATAAAGGTGCTGGTTGCGCGGGTATTCATGCGCGTCCTGCCGGGGCGGCAGGCGAGTCAAGGGGAAGGCAATGTGGATAAGCTCCCATCGCCGAGGGTGCCGTGCCCGGCGTTGGCGTACTAGAATTGGTGGCATGGTGGAACAGTCTGAAGAAACCCGTGGTGGAACATCAACGATCGAGCGCACTGACACGAATCAAAGTGTCGAAGCCGGCGATCATGAGCGCTTTGCGCACTATGTGCAGAAGGAAAAGATCATGGAGTCGGCGCTGTCCGGCGAGCCGGTGATCGCGCTGTGCGGCAAGGTATGGACGCCGGGCCGTGACCCGAAGAAGTTCCCGGTCTGCCCCGAATGCAAGGAAATCTACGAATCCATGATGGGTTAAGTAGCGGGACAACCAGCAGGAACCATCGGGAAAAGGTAAATGACCGAGACACTTTTTGATTTTGGTGACAAGCTTCCGCTGGAAGACAAGCTCCCTCCGGCGTACCCGGAACGGGCGGCCTGGGGGACCGGGCCGAAGCTTCGCGCCTGGCAGGCCGAGGCGCTGGCAAAATACTTTGATGCCGAACCACGGGACTTCATGGCCGTGGCGACCCCCGGCGCGGGTAAAACTACCTTCGCGCTGCGCCTGGCGAAGGTGCTGGTGGATTCGGGCAAGATCAACCGGATGATCGTCGTCGCGCCCACGGACCACCTGAAAAAGCAGTGGGCCGATGCCGCGGCACGTGTGGGAATTGCGCTGGATCCGAACTACAAGAACTCTGATGGGCGGCACGGCTCGCACTACTTGGGCGTCGTGGTGACCTATGCGCAGGTGGCGCAGAAGCCAGCGGTGCACCGGGCGAAAACCGAAGGTGCGCGCACGCTGGTCGTGATGGACGAGGTGCACCACGCAGGTGACGCGCTCTCCTGGGGAGACGGCATTCGCGAGGCCTTCGAGCCGGCCACCCGCCGCCTCGCGCTGACCGGTACGCCGTTCCGTTCGGACGCGGCGCCGATTCCGTTTGTGCAGTATGCGGACGAGGGCGATGGCATCCGTCGCTCGAAGGCGGATTACACCTACGGCTATGGCAAGGCGCTGGCAGACCACGTGGTGCGCCCGGTGCTGTTCATGGCCTATTCCGGGGCGATGCGTTGGCGTACCGCGGCGGGCGAGGAGATGGAAGCCGAGCTCGGCGCCGGATTCACCAAGGATGTCACCGCGCATGCCTGGCGCACCGCCTTGGACCCGCACGGGGATTGGATTCCTTCGGTGCTGCGTGCGGCGGATCGCCGGCTTTCCGAGGTGCGGCGCACCGTGAAGGACGCCGGTGCCCTGGTGATCGCCACCGACCACGAGGATGCGCGCGGTTATGCCACCCAGCTGGAGGCGATCAGCGGCGAGAAGGTCACCACGATCCTCTCCGATGACCCGAAGGCCTCGCAGAAGATCGACGATTTTGCCGCCTCGGATTCGCGCTGGATGGTCGCGGTGCGCATGGTGTCCGAGGGCGTGGACGTGCCCCGGCTGTGCGTGGGCGTGTATGCCACTTCCACCTCGACCCCGCTGTTCTTCGCGCAGGCCGTCGGGCGTTTTGTGCGTAGCCGCAAGCGCGGCGAGGTCGCCAGCGTGTTCCTGCCCTCGGTGCCGGTGCTGATGGCGCTGGCCAACGAGATGGAGATCGAACGCGACCACGCGCTGGACCGCGAAGGGGAGAAGCTCGAAGACGGCCTGGACGACGCGTTCCTCGAAGAGGCGAATCGCGAGGAGAAAGCCAGCGACGAGCTGAACAAGGCCAAATTCGAGGCGCTGAACTCCCAGGCCTCCTTCGACCGGGTGCTCTTCGATGGCGGCGAATTCGGCACCGGTGCGGAGCTGGGCAGCGATGAGGAGCTCGGCTTCCTCGGGATTCCCGGTCTGCTGGACACCGAGCAGGTGTCCGCGCTGCTGCGCGAGCAGCAGAACAAGCAGATTTCGCGCGGGGCCACGAAGCCCGAACCGGTCAGCGACCACCGGCGGATGATGGACCTGCGCTCGAAGCTGTCGAAGAACGTTTCGGCCTGGGCCTCGCGCACCGGCGTGCCGCATGGGCAGGTGCACAACAAGCTGCGCAGCGTGTGCGGCGGTCCGGCGGTGCCCCAGGCGACCGCGGACCAGCTGCAGGCACGCATCGACAAGCTGCAGGACTGGTTCGTCGGGCGCAAATAGGGCCGGCGAACGTGCAACGGCGCCCCGCATCCTGCGGGGCGCCGTTGGCGTTTAACGAATGCTCAGGGCGCGGGGCTGAGCGGTTCCAACCCCAAGGTGAGCACGATGGCTCCGGCCTCGCGCAGCTGGGTGTAGACCGCGGGCAGATTCTCCGGGCTCACCGCCGCGGTCAGCGGGGCGAGCACGGTGGTGCTGAATCCGGCGCGGGCGGCATCCAGCGCGGTGGCGCGCACGCAGTGATCGGTGGCGATGCCCACGATATCCACCGTGGTGATGCCGCGCTCGCGCAACCAGTGACCGAGCAGGGCGCCGGACTCGTCCTCGGGCGCCGCGCCCGGATCCAGGACCCGGGCCTCGAACCCCGAGTAGGCGGCGGTGAAGCGGCCTTTGGCGAAGTGCGCGTCGACTTCCAGCGCGGCGATGCTTGGGTGCAGCTCCGCCCCTTCGGTTCCGGCGACGCAGTGCACCGGCCAGGAGTCGGCGAAGTCCGGGGCCTCGGAAAAGTGGGCTCCCGGATCGATATGCCAATCCTGGGTGGTGATGATCGCGCTGTAGGACTCGCGGCGGGCCATCACATCCTCGGCGATCGCGGCAGCGACGGCGTTGCCGCCGGCCACGGCCAGCGGGCCGCCTTCGCAGAAATCCGGTTGGACATCGACAACTAGCAGGGCTCGAGTCATGTTTTGCTCCTAATCATTGCGAGTGAATAGGGTTTTAACCATAATACTGCCTCGGCGCTCAGTCCTCGCGGATGATCGTCGGGATGACCGGCTCGCCGCGCTGGAGCTTGCGTGCCACCCCGGGCATTTCCTGGATCGAGGCGTGGTGGCGCGCCCGGGCCTTTTCCACGCCGGCCGCGCCGATGAAGGACTCATCGATCCGGCCCGCGGTGACGAAGGGCACCGAAAGCTGGCGCTCGGGCCCGCCGGTGCTGTACTCCTCGAGCGAGACGATCTCCGCGGTGGCACGGTTGCGATCGTTGAGCTGGCGGACCGCGTGCTTGCGCCCGCCTACGCTCGCCTTGTTCGCCGAGGCCTTCGCCACCGGAATCCAGCTGCCGGCCGAATCCTGCCGGGCGACGAGCTTGTAGACCATCGAGGCGGTCGGGTGCCCGGAGCCGGTGACCAGGGCGGTGCCCACGCCGTAGGAATCCACCGGTGCGCTGCCCAGGGCCGCGATCGCGTATTCGTCCAGATCCGAGGTGACGGTGATCTTGGTGTTCCAGTTGCCCAGGTCGTCGAGCAGCTCGCGCACCCAGCCGGCCTGCTGGACCAGGTCGCCGGAGTCCAGGCGCACCCCGCCGAGCTCGGGGCCGGCCACCTTGACCGCGGTGCGCACCCCGGCCTCCACCTCGTAGGTGTCCACCAGCAGCGTGGTGTCTTTGCCCAGCGACTGGATCTGCGCGGCGAAGGCCTGCTCTTCGGTGTCGTGCAGCAGGGTGAAGGAGTGCGCGGAGGTGCCCACCGTCTTGATGCCGTAGCGTGCACCGGCCTCCAGATTGGAGGTCGAATCGAATCCGGCGATGATCGCGGCGCGGGCGGCGGCCACCGCGGATTCCTCGTGGGTGCGCCGGGAGCCCATCTCGATGCACGGACGGGTGCCGGCCGAGGCGATCATGCGCGAGGCGGCCGAGGCGATGGCCGAATCGTGGTTCAGGACCGAGAGGATGTAGGTTTCGATCACGCAGGCCTCGGCGAAGGTGGACTGCACGGTGAGGATCGGGGAGTGCGGGAAGTAGAGCTCGCCCTCGGCGTAGCCGGTGATGTCGCCGGTGAACCTGAAATTCTCCAGGTAGTCCAGGGTTTGCTTGTTCACCACCTTGGTATCCGAGAGGAAGCGCAGCTGCGCGTCGCCGAAGTGGAAGTCCTTGAGGCCTTCGAGCAGGCGCCCGGTGCCGGCGACCACGCCGTAGCGTCGTCCCTCGGGCAGTCGGCGCGAGAAGGCTTCGAACACCGAGGGGCGGTGAGCGGCGCCGGAGGCGAGGGCCGCCTGCAGCATGGTCAGCTCGTAGTGATCGGTAAAAAGGCTGGTGAGCATGTGGTGCTCCTGATCGAAAAGTGGATGGACCGGCCTTTACTGTATAACGCCTCACGCTTGCGGTGATATTCACAACGCACCGCGCCTCCTGGCAAGATGGGGCGTAAAATGAGAATTATGACCGCTATGCCCGATGTAATGACGAACCCCGAGACCCTCAAGGCGCAGGATAAGGCCTGGCGCCTGATCGTGTGGAACGACCCGGTGAACCTGATGAGCTATGTCTCCTATGTGTTCCAGTCGTATTTTGGCTTCACCCGCGAGCGCGCCGAACAGCTGATGCTGCAGGTGCATAACGACGGTTTTTGCGTCGTGCGCAGCGGTGCCCGGGAGGCGATCGAGTCCGACGTGCATGCGATGCACGGCTTCGGATTGCAGGCAACCATGACCCAGGAGGCCTGAACCCCGTGGCAAAGGCCTTTAAATCCGGCGCGCGCGGAATCACCGGTACGCTGCACGCCTCGGAACGGAAACTGCTGCGCGAACTCTTCGGCGACGTGATCACGGTGCTCGAAGAACGCGCCGCGGTGCATGAGCTGCCCGAGGATATCGATCCGCTGTACGCGCTGACCGGGATGCGCCCGAAGAGCGCGGATCTTCCCGAACCATCCGATGCCGCGGTCAAGCGGCTGCTTCCGGATGCCAGCGAGGACAAGGCGGTGGCCGCGGAATTCCGCCGGCTGACCGAAGCGGATCTGATCGCCGAAAAGACTTCTTTATTACGCGAGGCCCAGCTCTTGCTGGAAACCGAGAAGCTGGTGCTCCAGATCCCGGCCGCCCAGCGCTTCGCGCGGGCGTTGAACGATGTACGCCTGGTGCTCGCCGAGCGGCTGGAGATCCGCGACGAGGCGGATTCGGAGCGCATCGCCCAGCTGGTCGATGCCGCGGCCGTGCAATCGCCCCAAGAGTATCTGGGGTTGGTGTACAACCTGGTCTCCTGGGTGCAGGACACCTTGATGCAGGCCCTGATGAATGCGGAGCGCTAGGCGATGAACTCCTACTTCGCCAGTTCTCCGCTCAGCGCGCCAAATGCCAATACCCCGATCGGGATCTTCGATTCCGGGGTCGGCGGACTGACCGTGGCCCGCGCGATCATCGACCAGCTGCCGGGCGAATCGTTGATCTATGTGGGGGACACCGCGAACTCGCCCTACGGCCCGCTGCCGATCGCCCAGGTGCGGGCCAATGCGCTGGGCGTGATGGACGAGCTGGTGGACGCCGGGGTGAAGCTGCTGGTGATCGCCTGCAATTCGGCCTCCTCGGCGGTGCTGCGCGATGCCCGCGAACGCTATACCGCGCGCTACGGGATCCCGGTGGTCGAGGTGATCCAGCCGGCGGTGCGCCGTGCGGTCGCGGCGACCAAGAATGGGAAGATCGGGCTGATCGGCACCCAGGCGACGGTGGGCTCGCGTGCCTATGAGGACGCTTTTGCCGCCGCTCCGTCGTTGCAGGTGCACGCGGTGGCCTGTCCGCGGTTTGTAGAATTCGTGGAGTCCGGGATTACCGCCGGTGCCGAGCTGCTGGCGCAGGCCGAGGAATACCTGGCCCCGCTGAAGGCCACCGAGGTGGACACGCTGATCCTGGGCTGCACCCACTATCCGCTGCTCACCGGCGTGATTTCCTACGTGATGGGGGATTCGGTCACCCTGGTCTCCAGCGCCGAGGAGACCGCGAAGGATGCGTTCCGCGCCTTGACGACCCATGAATTGGTACGCGAGGACCAGCTGGCGGCGCGTCACGAATTCCTTGCCACCGGGAACGCTGATAGTTTTGGGGTATTGGCTCGCCGATTCCTCGGACCGGAAGTAGTGCAGGTGCGCCATGTGGACCATGTGGCCGCCCACTATCCCACCGGTGCGATCACCAGGCTAACCCCGGAACTGATTGCCGCGGCGAAAGCGAGTAAGCAATGAAGCTGACCATTATCGGGTGCACCGGGTCGTTCCCGGGCCCGAGCTCCCCGGCGTCCTGTTATCTGGTCACTGCCTTCGATGGCACTCGCGACTGGAAGATCCTGCTCGATCTTGGCTCCGGTGCCCTGGGCGTCCTGCAGCGCTATACCGATATCAAGGACCTCGATGGGATCATGATTTCCCATCTCCACCCGGATCACTGCATGGACCTGTGCGGCATGCACGTGGCCATCCGCTGGGATCCAAACGGCTGGAACCGCGAAAGAATGCTGGTTCACGGGCCGGCGGATACCGCCAATCGGATCGAGACCGCCTACGGCCTGCCCGAGGGCGACACCATGCACAAGGACTACGACTTCCGCCAGTGGACCGCACTGCAGCCGGTGAATATCGGCCCATTCACCATCACCCCCTACCCGGTGCGCCACCCCATCGAAGAGTCCTACGCCTTGCGCGTGGAGGCCCGCGAACCGGGCCCCGACGGGGAACTGCTGACCAGTGTGCTGACCTACTCGGGGGATACCGATACCTGCCAGGGGCTGGTGGATGCCGCCCGGGATTCGGATATCTTCCTCTGCGAAGCGGCCTTCGAGGAGGGCCGCGACGACGCGATCGACGGAGTGCATCTGACCGGCAAGCGCGCCGGGCAGATGGCCGCCGAGGCGGGTGCCGAGCGCCTGCTGCTGACCCACATTCCGGTGTGGACCGATATCAACAAGGTCGTCGACGAGGCGAAGGAAACTTATGACCGCGGGATCGCCGTGGCAATTTCCGGGGTGACCTATGGGGTCTACTCCGGCTCCCTGAAAGAGGACAAGCACCCGACGCTGTTCAAGGGCGACCGCGGAACCGACTACCTCAAGTCCCGCACCGGCTCGCTGCCGAAGATCAACTATGAGAAGGTCCGCAAGTTCCCGCTGCTCAAGCGCAAGAAGTAGCGGGCAGCCCAACGAAGGAACCGAACTAGGCCATCGGCACCGCGAAACGGCGTAAATCTGGGCAAACAGCATCCCGAGGCTTACCAAGAGCCCTGATCGAGTTGAATGCGCAGCCGAAGCGGCGCTGGCGGCCTGCGGCCTGGACCCGATGCTGGGTGAGCTGGTCAAGATCCGTGTTTCGCAGTTCAACGGTTGCGCCTTCTGCCTGCGAATGCACACTCGCGATGCGCTGAAACTCGGTGAGAGTTCCGACCGCTTGGCGGCGCTGGCTACGTGGTGGGAATCGCAATATTTCAGCGAGTTGGAGTCCGCGGCGCTGGCCTTGGCCGAAGAGGTCACACAGCTTGAGGTGCCGCCGTCGCGCGCCGAGGACACCGCGGTGCTCAGCGCGGAGCAAGTCTCCGCGATCAGTTGGCTTGCCATCGTGATGAACAGCTGGAATCGGAGCGCGATTCGCAGCCAATACCCCGTCGCACCCTGACTACCAGAAATCACCGCGCGGCTGAGGGGCCAGCCAGCTAGGCCGGTGATTTCACTCACCGAACTCTAGCGAGCAGAATTGCCGCGTGCTAGCTTGGAAAGCACACCCCGCTGAGGCTTCGCGGGGCAAATCATTAGCTGCACCATGGACGCGAACCCGCAAGGACTTCCTATGGACTACTTCTAAGGAGTACCTCGTGTCCTCGGTTCTTCGGCGCATTATTTACGTCTTTTCCTATGAGCTCTTCGCCATTGTGCTGACCTCCGTGGCCTTGATCCTCTTGGGGTTTGGCGGCGGGCATTCCGGTATTGTCGCGGTGGCTTCATCGGTCGTGGCCCTGATCTGGAACTACATCTGGACCTCCCTGTTCGAGGCATGGGAACAGCGCCAGGAGTCCCAGGTGCGCACCGTGGCCCGCCGGATTGTCCACGCGCTCGGCTTTGAAGGCGGATTGGTACTGATTCTTGTGCCGATTCTCGCCTGGATCCTCTCGGTTACGCTGCTCGAAGCGTTGGTGCTGGAAGCCGGATTGCTGGTGTTCTTCTTGATCTACACCTTCGTCTTTGCCTGGCTTTTTGACCGTGTTGTACTGGCCACAAAATCCTCACCTGCCGAGGTTGAAGAGCCGGTGATCTAGCACCGGCCGCCGGCCAAATAGGGTTGGCTGCCTGTTGGACTAAACACCCTGGCATCTGGTGCTGTCACAGACCCGGAAGCCGGGGTGTTTTCGTTAGGATGGAAGCATGACTTTACGTGCCGACGGCCGCAGCGCCGCGCAACTTCGCGACATCACCATCACCCGTGGATGGTCCACCCAGGCCGAAGGATCGGCTCTGATCGAATTCGGAAATACCCGCGTGCTGTGCACCGCTTCCTTCACTCAGGGCGTGCCGCGCTGGCTCAAGGGTGAGGGGACCGGTTGGGTTACCGCGGAATACGCGATGCTTCCACGTGCCACCAACACCCGTAACTCCCGCGAAGCGGTCAAGGGCAAGCTGTCGGGCCGCACCCATGAGATTTCCCGGCTGATCGGCCGCTCGCTGCGCGCGGTGGTTGACACCAAGCAGCTGGGCGAAAATACCATTGTGCTCGACTGCGACGTATTGCAGGCCGATGGCGGAACCCGCACCGCCGCGATCACCGGCGCCTATGTGGCGCTGGCCGAAGCACTGGAATGGGCCCGCAGCGAGGGGATCCTGAAGGCCAACGCGAAGGTGCTTTCCGATTCTGTCGCGGCGATCTCCGTGGGCATCATCGACGGAACCCCGATGCTCGACCTGCCTTATGAGGAGGACGTTCGCGCGGAGACCGACATGAACGTTGTGGTCACCGGTTCCGGTGACTTTGTCGAGGTGCAGGGCACCGCGGAGGGCGCACCGTTTAAGCGTGCAGAGCTCGACGCACTGCTGGACCTTGCCTTGATCGGGACCACGGAGCTGGCCCAGATCCAGACCGAGACCCTGCGAAACGCCAAATGAGCAAGGCAGTTCTCGTCCTAGCCTCACGCAACCAGGGCAAGCTGCGCGAACTGCGCGAGCTGCTGCGCGGCCAGGTGCCTGGTCTGGATGTTGACACCCAGGTGATCGACGCGGCCACCGCCGGCGCCCCGGACCCGGTCGAAGACCAGATCACCTTCGAGGGCAATGCGCTGAAGAAGGCCAAGGAGATCAGTGCCGCCACCGGGCTGATCGCGCTGGCCGACGATTCGGGATTAAGCGTTGAGGTCTTAGGCGGTGCACCAGGGATCTTCTCGGCTCGCTGGTCCGGGGCGCACGGTGATGATGAGGCGAATATCGACCTGCTGCTGGGGCAGCTCGGCGATATCGCCGAGGAGCACCGCGGGGCCGCGTTCGTCTGCGCCGCGGCCCTGGCTACACCGAGCGGTGCGCAGCATGTGGAACTCGGCAAACTTGTCGGACGGTTGCGCCGCGAGCGTGCCGGCGAGCATGGCTTCGGCTACGATCCGGTCTTCCAGCCCAAAGATTCCAACCGTTCTCTGGCGCAGTTCTCGGCAGAAGAAAAGAACACGATCTCGCATCGCGCCCAGGCCTTCAAGCAGTTGCTGCCAGCGATTATCACTGAGGTCAGCAAGGTATTAGCCGTCAAATAAGCGACAGCGTGACTTGGCGCAGATAGCCATCTGGCTTCTGGCGAACCGGCCGGTTCTCCGCATTTTCCCGACATGGGAAAAGCGGAGAGCCGGCCGGTTTTTTCGTGTCCGGAAGCCGAGGGTATTGCGTAAATCCCAGCCAGGTTCTATGGTTAGTTACATGAGTAATGAACCAATGAACTTGTTGGGAGATTTGGTTCCACTGACGAGGGGAAGTGCATGGCGTGATCGATGATTCGAAACCGATTTTCATGCAGATCGCTGAGCTGATCGAAAATGACATTTTCGCCGGCGTGCTTGCCGAAGAGGCCCAAGCGCCATCGACCAACGAATTCGCCGCCTTTTACCGGATCAATCCGGCAACTGCGGCCAAAGGAATTAACAAGCTCGTTGAAGAAGGGCTGTTGTATAAGAAACGGGGGATCGGGATGTTCGTAGCACAGGGCGCGCCGGAACGGCTGAGGCAAAAGCGTCGACAGAAGTTTAATGACCTGTACGTCCAACCGCTGACGGCCGAAGCGGGGAAGCTTGGCATCGGTGTCGAGGAGCTGATGGACATGATCAAATCCGCACATCCACTGGATTCGAGCCACGGAGGTATGAGTGATGTCTGAGAAAATCGCAGTCTCGGCGCGCCGGCTGACCAAGACGTTCAAGGACGTCAAAGCGCTGGATGACGTTACCCTGCAGCTGGAATCCAACAAGATCTACGGTCTGCTCGGCCGCAACGGCGCTGGTAAGACGACCCTGATGTCCATCCTCACCGGTCAGGGGTACCCCGGCAGCGGCGAGATCGAGATCTTCGGACACGCGCCTTTTGAGCATGATGCAACGCTGTCCCGTATCTGCTTCATTCGTGAATCGCAGAAGTACCCCGATGAGTACAAGGTCTTTCAGGCGTTCAAAGCAGCGTCCCTCTTCTTCGAAAATTGGAACGAGGCGCTAGCCCAGGAGCTGATTGCCGACTTCAACTTGCCGATCAAACGCAAAATCAAGAAGCTCTCCCGTGGCCAGCTTTCGGCCGTTGGAGTGATTATCGGACTGGCGTCGCGGGCCGAAATTACCTTCTTCGACGAGCCATACCTGGGCCTGGATGCGGTGGCTCGACAGATCTTCTACGACCGGCTGGTTGAAGATTTCTCGCTCTACCCGCGCACGATCGTGCTCTCCAGCCACCTGATTGACGAGGTCGCAAATCTCCTCGAACACGTGATCATCATCGATGGCGGTCGCATCGTGATGGACAGTGATGCTGAATCCCTGCAAGGTTCGGCGTTGACGGTCAGTGGCAACGCGAGCACGGTGCACGAGTTTATCGAGGGCTACCCGGTCATCCACCGAGATTCTCTGGGAACGCTGGCGAGCATCAGCATCCGAGCGCGGCTGACGGAGAGGCAGAAAACCGAAGCGCGAGAGCTGGGTCTTGATCTAAGCCCGGTTTCACTACAGCAACTGGTCGTACGGACTGCACTAGGGCAGCCGGTGCAAAGCGCTACACCCGAGGGTGAAGAGGAGGCAAAGCAATGGAGCGTGTAATAAAGGTAGTGCGCATGCAACTGATCAACAAATGGGTCTTTATCGGCCTCCCGCTGTTGATTCTTGGCTGCTCTTTTCTTTTCTCGCTGGCGATCTTCTGGATAGTCCGCGAAGCCGGAGCCGAAGGAGCCGTTTATGGCGGCGGAGCTCAGGCGCCCATGTGGTATTTCTTGGCGTTGGGTATCCAGGCATTGACCTTAACCTTCCCCTTCTCTCAGGCCATGAGTGTCTCGCGGCGCAGTTTCTATCTCGGAACGGTCCTCTTGTTCTCGGCCTGCGCGCTGGCGCTATCGATCTTCTACTACCTGATGGGACTGGTGGAAAAGGCGACCGGTGGTTGGTGGCTGGATTCCCGGTTCTTCGCCTTGGAATGGATCGCGGACAACAACGCGGCGGTCCAGGTAGGTTTCTATTTCGTGCTGATGGTACTGCTCTTCATGATTGGCTTCCTGATCGCCACGATCTACATGCGCTGGAAGACGACCGGCATGGTGGTCTTCTTCATTGGGCTAGGAGTTGCGCTCCTCGGAGTTGCCGCGCTGATGACCTTCAGTGATTTTTGGGACAACTTCTGGAGCTGGGCGCTGACTTGGACTGCGGCCGGGGTGACCCTGTGGGGTGGCGTCGTAGCGGTGCTGATGGCCGGCGGCTCGTATCTGACCTTGCGTAAGGCAACAGTGGCCTAGTCGCAAGCTAAACGGCCTGATACCCAGGGAGCGAATCACTCGCTTCTTGGGTATTTTGCTACGCGGCGGCGCGCGACCCCTATCCCATTGACTTCGCGCCGTCGCTGGACTCGCGGATGATGTCGGGGTGACCGGCATGCTGCGAAGCCTCTGAACCGATGTGCAGTAGTGACCAGCGCATGCGAAGGCTCACACCTGGTTCGTTCTATGGGGCCAGCGGTAGCTCGAATCGCCGGGCAAAGTCTGCAACGGTGGCCACCACGTCCTCGGTGCGTGCCGCGTAGGCATCATAGTCAGCAATGATTTCCGCCAGAGTCTGATCTGCCCCCATTGACCGACTGGGCCACCATGCCTTCGACGACAAAACGCGCCCAGAAATCCTCAGTGGCGGTAACGTGCCAAGTGATTCCTCCTATGCAGAGCACATTAGCCGTGGGGCGAAGCCTAGCCTGATCATCGCTCAGCCCGCGGGTCGTATTCTTCGGGAAGAAACATGTCTCCGCCAGCAGGCCCAAGATGTCATGGCGTTCGGGAGAAAGCGAAGCCACGGTGCTCCTTGGAATGGTCTATGCCTGGATGGGAAATGCTGTGCCAAACGATAGGGCGCTCCGCCGCTGAGCAATCGATGGGCTTGAAATAGCGCTTTTCCCGCGGTGGATCTGTCCGCCAAGGCAAGGATGCGCCGAACAGCCACAAATCATTTCTCGACCTTGAGCGAGCATGGCAAGGCGTTTCTTCTCCACTGACGGATAGCACCTTTCTTGCTACCCTACATACACCGCTGTCGAGCCCAACGGATACAGGATCCACCTCGGCAACTCATGGAGAATCAGGAGAGTGGCCATGAACGCCCTGCCGACCGGAACGCGCGCCCCCGATGGCGCATTGGAGCTGCGCAGAGTTTTCACGGTGCCAGTCGCAGAACTTTGGACCTACCTTGCTGCCTCGGATCGAACTGCCTTGTGGTTCGGCAGTTGGCAAGGTAACCCGCGCAGCGGGGAAGTGGAAGTGGCTTTGACTGCCGAGGAAGGAACGCCCCGCGAGAAAGTCGAGATCCTGAGCTGTGACCGGGCTGCTTATCTTCTGAGCGTCAGCACCGGGGAAGGCGAGGAAATGTGGCGGTTGGAATTATCGATTGAGGAAGTTACGGACGGCAGCCAGCTGGTGTTCAGAATGCCGGGGCTCGATCCGGCGATGGCCGGCTCGGTGGGCCCTGGATGGGATTACTACCTGGACCGGCTGGTGGCAGCCGTGTCCGGTGCCAATGCCGATGAAATCCGGTTCGAGCCGGACTATTACCCAGCACTTAGCAGCTACTACGAGTCGCTCTTCACACCCTCGCCCGGGCAGTAACCGACTGCGTATATCGGGTATGCAGGCGACGCGGGCAACCATTGCCGTGTTCGGTGCAGCTCCGGGCTACTAGCTGGTAAACCCGGAAATCCGATTGCCGTCGTGTGGGCGATGCATTCTCGTAGGGACTCTGGGCGAACGGAGGCAGCAAGGGGAATTGGCAATGCGCAGTTTGAGCGGTACGCCATCAGAATGCGTGAAGTATTACGGTGCGAACCGCTGAAACTGCAGTGCCTTCTCATGTGAGCTGTCTTGCTCTCCCTAATTTGCGGCGAATCGAATCGATTCTTAATGGGCGCAGGTCAAGTTCGTTTTTACCGAGATAAATAACGCGGTGGCAGAAGGAAGCCCTGTAGTCGAAAGCTGCCGTCGAGGGGACACCGATGACGTTGATCGAGCGAAAGGGAGTAAACTGGCAGGCGTGTCATTGGACTTCACAGCGCTAGATTTTGAAACGGCAAACGGATTTATCGGCTCGGCCTGCTCGGTCGGCCTGGTAAAGGTCCGTTCCGGACGTATCGTCGAAACCGAACAGTGGTTGCTTCGGCCTCCGGAGGGTTTCGATCATTTCGACCCACGCAACGTCTCGATTCACCACATCACCGAGGATATGGTCACACACGCTCCGCGCATCGGCGAGAAGCTCGGCGACCTGCTGGAATTTGTCGGTTCAGATGTTCTCGTAGCCCACAACTCGGCTTTCGACTCGGGCGTCATTCGAGCAGCTTCGGAAGCCAGTGAGCTATCGGTACCGCAAATTGCCCACCTATGCACCGTCAAGCTTTCGCGCAAGGCCTATGATCTGCCGAGCTATTCGCTGCCGTTCGTCGCCGAAGAGGCCGGGCACCCCATCGAAAACCACCACGAAGCCTTAGCTGATGCCGAGGCTTGCGCGTGGGCGATGATCGACATAACACAACGCAGCAATGCGAGCACCGTCTTGCAGGCAGCCGATCATTACAAGGTCGGGCTTGGATTGACTGCCGCGTGGAACCCTGGCGAAGAGTTTTCCCGCGCTACCCGTGACGCACAAGGCTGGATAGCCAGCGGCCAACCGCTGCCGCCCCAAGACGCCTTCGGCTCATGGCCGCAGGAAGGCGATAATCCCGAACCGAATTCGAGTGCCGATCCCACGCATCCGTTATACGGACAGGTGATGGTCTTTACCGGCAATCTCTCCGTGCCCCGACCCAAGGCAAAGCAATGGGCCGCTAATTACGGTGCGCAGACCGCCTCGCGGGTCACCCGGGCAACGACCGCGCTGGTCGTCGGAGATGGATTTGTGCCGCAGGATCTCTCCAACGGGCGGCTGACCAACAAGGCCAAGCACGTACTGAAACTGCGTGACAAGGGCCAACGTGTGGAAATCATCTCCGAGGGTGAGTTCATGCAACTGGTCGAAGGCTTCGGAATGGCCGTCCAGGGTTAAATACGGCCATCCGCAATAATTTCTTCACCCACTAACAACCACGGAGTAACTGTGAGCGATAAAAATCGCGTGCTAACGAGACTTATGCGTTTCGTCGGCGTGGGCGGTTTCTGCTTTCTGGTGACGCTAGTGGTGAATTACGGTCTGAAATTCACGGTGCTCGAACCGCACCCGACGACCGCTTTCATCATTGCCAACTGTGTTGCGACAATCGTTTCCTTCGTCCTGACCCGGCAGTACACCTTCCAGCATCAAAACAATGCCTTCCGCAAGCGCATCCAGGCCAGCGGATTTTTCGCGGTTTCACTGATTGGCATTGGCATCAACTCGGCTCCGCTGTATGTGTCCCGCTGGATCTTGGGATTTCACTATCCCCAGGTTTCCTTCCTGAACCAGGAAATCGCCGACTTCGTTTCAGGGCCGATCATCGGCACGCTATTGGCCATGATTTTCCGTTGGTGGGCGCTGCACAAATTTGTCTTCCCAGACGCTGAGAAGGACTCCACCGCTGATGATGCTCAAGAATTGGTTTCGGTTTCAAAGCCCTAGGATCTTCGCGCAGAGCCGAAGGTCCACGCATGGCGTGCGGCCTTCAACATCAAAGGGGCAGTCCGGAACCAAATAGTTGGTTTCGGACTGCCCCTTTGAATCTCTGCGTGATTAGACGATCAGGGCCATCCAACGGTCATGCAGCTCGGAGATGATGTCATCCAACGCGGAGGCAGGACGGTCGCCGACTGCATCGGAACCATAAACGGCAGCCAGCAGGGCTACGGCGTAGGCATCGGTTTCCGGGTCACGTGAGCTGCTCTCGTCCTCCGCTGGCGCCTCTTCGGCTTCGACATCGGATTCTTCTTCGGTCTCGGCGGGTCCCTTGTCCGCGAAGTAGGCAGCGTAGGCATCGGTCGGGGACAGGTCCAGCGAATCCCGGACGATCGAAACGACCTGGCGCAGGGCCTCGGCCGAAGGACCTTCCAATCCTTCAAGCATGCCTTCCCATTCGTCGGCGGAGCCTTCGGAGCGTTCCATGGCCGAACGAATGATCTTCGCGGCGGCGATGGCCGTATTGGCAGCTTGGGTATCGTGAGTCAAGAATGCGGCCGAGCGGGCCACGGCAACCGTGGTGTCCACGGGTACGCGGGCCAGCAGTGCGGCAACGGCCGCACGCGGAAGCACGCCGGTAGAGTCGGTGTTGGGACCCGTGGGGCGAACGCGCTGGCCCATATCGGCGGAGTTCAGTCCGGCGATATTTTGCGGGTCGCCGGGCAGGACGCCTTCGTGCAGTTCAACCTTGGCGAACTCGGCATCGATCCACCGTTTCAGCGGCTCAGGCGCGCCGGTCGGGAAAGACCCGGTCAGCTGTGCGTAGCCGCGCAGCGAGGCAAGCCACATGCAGGCCGCTTCGTCGCTGCCCACACCGTCGTTGGCCCATTCGAGGGCTTCGAGCAGCCCGTCGGCCATATACAGCGGGAGTAGTTCGGTGGCGCCGGGATCGATATCGTCGCGGGCGTGGGTTGCGCCGTCGGCTATGCCGAGCAGGATCGCGAACACCTTGTCTGAGTAGTTCTCTGGCAGGAGTGCAATTTCACCGGTTTCATTCACACTCCACATTCTAATGCTCATTCTGTCGGAGCAAGTGCATAAGGTGGATTCATGCGATTGCTTCACACCTCTGACTGGCATTTGGGACGGACCTTCCATGGTGCGTCGTTGCTCGAAACCCAGCGCAGCGTACTTCAGGAGATCATCGACATCACCCGCGAACGGCAGGTGGACGCGGTGCTGGTGGCCGGTGACATCTACGACCGGGCGCTGCCGCATGTCGATGCGGTCCGCCTCTGCAACTGGGCTCTGGGTGAACTTCGCAAGACCGGGGCGACGCTGATCCTGACCAGCGGCAATCACGATTCCGCCTCACGCCTGGGCTTCGCCTCGGCACTGCTGGATTCCGCCGGGGTGCACATCTTCGCCGAACCGGCACGCATGCTCGAACCGGTGCTGCTCGACGGCGAAGACCATCAAGTGGCCGTCTACGGCATCCCGTACCTGGAGCCACGCATGGTGATGGACGAGCTGCAGGTCGACCGGGCCAGCCATGAAGCGGTGGCCGGCGCCGCGCTCGCGCGCATCGAGGGGCATCTGGCCGAACTGCGCCAGCAAGGATCGCCCGTCGTCTCCGTAGCCATGGCCCATCTCTTCGCCGCCGGTGGACAGGGCAGCGACTCCGAACGAGAGCTGAGCACCGGAAATCTGGATGTGGTGCCCGCGCACCTGTTTGAGAACTTTGACTACACCGCGCTAGGACACCTGCATGGCCGGCAACGCATTACCGAACACATCCGCTATTCGGGATCCCCCTTGGCCTACTCGTTCTCCGAGGTGAACCAGCGCAAGGGCGTGTGGCTGATCGACACCGGAGCCGAAGGCATCACCGGATACCAGGAGGTCATCCTCTCGGTGCCTAAAAAGCTGGCCGTGCTCCGGGGGAACTTGGATGATCTGCTCGCCGATGAGTCCCTCGAATATGCCCAGGACGCCTGGTGCCAGGTGACCCTGACCGACCCCGAGCGTCCGGCCGATGCGATGAGCAAGGTGCGGACCCGATTCCCGGACACGGTGGTGCTGGCTTTCGACCCGCAAGGCGGCAAGGCGAAGGAAAAGTCTACCTACTCCGAACGCATGGCCAAGGCGACCAGCACCGCGCAGGTCTGCTCGGACTTCATCGAGCATGTCCGGGACCGGCACCCCGACGACCTCGAACGCGAATTGCTCGAATCGGTCATCCGCAGCACTCGTGAAGCACAGGTGAGCAAATGAGAATCCATCGGCTGAGAATCCAGGCTTTTGGCCCTTTCGCGGGCGTCGAAGAAGTCAATTTCGACGAGCTGGCCTCCGGCGGCCTGTTCTTGCTCGATGGCCCGACCGGTGCCGGGAAATCCAGCATCCTCGACGCGATTTGCTACGGCATCTATGGATCCTTGCCAGGGAATCGAGCCGGCAGCCGGCAGATCCGTTCGGACCATGCGGCACTGGGAGTCGAACCACAGATCATCTGCGAATTGACCATCGGAGACCGGCGATTCGAGGTCACCCGTTCGCCGGCCTGGATGCGCCCGAGCAAACGCGGCAAGAATGGCACCACCGAGCAAAAGGCATCCAGCGCGTTGCGCGAATTGGTCAAGGGGCAATGGGAAGCTCTCTCCACACGCAACGACGAGGTAGGCCAGGTCCTCGGGGGCCTCTTGGGACTGGACCGCGATCAATTCACCAAGGTGGTGATGCTGCCGCAAGGTGGTTTCGCCGACTTCCTGCGCGCCAAGGCTTCCGCCCGTGAAGAGCTGTTGAGCAACCTCTTCGACACCAGCGATTACGCGAAGATCGAGGAGGAATTCAACATACGGCTTGGCGAGGAACGCAAGAAGGCTGCCGATGTTGAAGCGACGCTCAGCGCGCGCGAAAATGGCATCCGCGAGGAAGCCACCGAGTACTTGGCGGTCCACGAAACGGCGGACCCGGAAGAGCCCGTGGAAGAGGTGGAGGAACCACTGGATTTAGCTGCAGAATTTGCCGGTTACGACGCCCGAATTTTTGCTCTAGCCACGGCGCATCAGGAAAACTCCGCCAAGCAACGGGTGCAACGCGACAAGGCGCGCAAAAACCAGCAATTCTTGGACGAACGCCGCCGCGTATTTGCCCGCTACGCCGAACTGCTGACCCTGGAGGCAGAGCATGAACGCATGCATCCCGCAGCCGTTCTTGCCGGACAGGGCCTTGAGCACCATGGGCGGGCCGCCGGAATCCGCGGCTATGAGGCTCAACTCAAAGACACGCAACGTGCGCTGAAAGAGCGAACAGCACCGTGGGAAGACAGCAAAGCCCAACTGCTGAAGGAACACGGACTGCAGGTCCAGCCCAACGCCGAAGACCTTGAGACTCTTCGAGTGCGCACGCTGAAATTGAACAATCGGCTCGCGGTCCTCAAGGCGGCGGTGAGCGATGAGGCCAAGCAGAAGCGCCTTCGCCAAGAACTCAAAGAATCGATCGAACTGGCCGCGAAGCAGCTGGAGTTCCGCAGCGACGCGGAGAAGATTCTAGAACAGCTGCGCCTTGGACGCGATGAGCTTGCTGCGGATCCGGAAAAGCTCGACGCGGTAGCAGCCGCCACGGCAAAACAACGGGCATCCGAAGAACTGAAGGCCGCGCAGGAATTGGTAGGGCAGGTCAAACTCCGCGATAAGCTCCGAATTGCGCTGACCAAAGCGGACATTGAGTATGCCGAACAGAGCCTGAAGCTCAATGCCGCGGAAAATGCGCACATCGCCGCGCAACGCACCCAGCTGGAACAGAGCGCCCTGCGTCTGGCGGCCGCGCTCGAAGACGGGGCGCCCTGCCTGGTGTGCGGTTCGCTGGAACATCCGCGGCCAGCCCGGGCCGCCGCCGGTGCCGAACTGATCGACGACGAACGGCTCGAGGCGCTGGAGAAAGAAGTCCAGAATGAACGCGACCTTCAGCAACGCAAGGCCAAGGCCCGCGACATTGCGACCACCAAATTCGAGGCAGCGGCCGAGGACGCCAAGGAACTCACCATCGAGGAGGGCCAGGCCAAGGCCGGCGAAGCGCAGGAAGCACTTGATGCGGCCGTCGCGAAACAAACCGAGACCGCCGAGCTGGTACGAAAACTTGAATCGCTGCGCACCCGCATCGAAGAAGAGACCGCGAAGGTCGCCGAGGCAGCGATGGACCATGCCGCGAGTACCAAGCAAGTGGAGTCCCTGAACACGCAGATTTCCGAGCTCGAGGAGGAACTCAGGCAGCTGCGTGAAGGCAGTGATTTGGGCATCGATGACTTAGTGCTGGAGGTACGCGCAGAATTCACGATCTTCAATCGCGCCTTGAACACGCTCAATGACTACCTTGCGGCGGTGGATGCCGCGCAGAAGGCCCAAGAGACCTGGACTCGTGAACGCGAAGAGGCCGGATTCGCGGAGGACGCGAAATATGCGGCAGCGCTGCTGTCCACGGAGGCGCGCGAGGAATTCGAGCGCGTCCAACACCAGGACACCGTACGTTCCAGCGCCATTGCAACGCTGAAGGGCTCCGAAGACTACCGGCGTGCCCGGGAATTCAGCGCCGCGGGTATCGAGGCACCGAGCGAGGAAGAACTGCACGAGGCAGGGGAGAACGCCAAGTTGGCCGAGGAGCTGTTCGAGACCGCACGCCAGGACGAGGTGCTCGCGCAGACCCAACTCGAACGGCTGCGCAAATCCGTCACGGCACTGGCCGAGTATCGTTCGGATTCGGGGCCGGTGATCGACGCATATCGGCGGCTTCGCGACCTTGCCGAGGTCATTCGTGGCGGGGGAGAGAACAGGTACAAAATGACGCTGAGCACCTATGTGCTGGCGGCGCGCTTGGAAGAAGTCGCGGCGGCCGCGACCGAGCGGTTGATGATCATGTCCTCGAATCGCTACTCCTTGCACCATGATGATTCGACCCGCGGCAACTCGAAGTCCGGTCTGGGCTTGCGTGTGCGTGACTCATGGACCGGCAAGGAACGCGATACCCAGACGCTGTCCGGCGGTGAAACCTTCATGGCCTCGCTGGCGCTCGCGCTGGGTCTGGCCGACGTCATTTCCCATCACAGCGGTGCCGTGGACATGCAGACGCTCTTCGTCGACGAAGGCTTTGGCTCCCTCGATGCGGAGACCCTGGAGCAGGTTATGGAAGCGCTGGAGTCGCTGCGCGCAGGAGGGCGCATGATCGGCTTGGTTTCACACGTTTCCGAGATGAAACAACGCATTTCCAACCGTGTCACGGTCACCAAGACGCAGCATGGGTCCACCATCGATATGACTCCGGAAGTGATGCTCGCTATATGAGCTAGACATTGCCGAAGACGCTGGTATGTTGAAAGTAGTGCCAGCAGGCATGTCTGGGAAATTTTGTGTGTCGGGGGGCGTGGGACGACACACGCTTTGTTGTGGAGAATTGTTGACTCAACATATGTTGTCCAACGAACCAAACGAAATCATCGAACCTAAACCAGGTTTTGCATCATTGGTTCCGATGGTTGGTACCGCGTACCTTCCATTATCTTTTTTTGCCCGGCTTCCGCTGGCAATGCTCACCATCGGGTCCATGACCCTGGTGACTGCCTCCTCGGGTTCCTATGCACTCGGCGGCCTGAGCGCCGCTATGGTCGGCTTGGGCTCGGCGATCGGCGGACCGACCCTCGGCTATCTGGCTGACCGCTTCGGCCAGCGCCCGGTCCTCATTCCGGCTGCGATCCTGCACACCATTTTGCTGCTCATACTCACCTGGTATGGAAACAGCGGTGCGGGCATGGTGGTCGGCGTGCTCGTGCTGATTTCCCTGCTTGCCGGGGCCACCGGACCGCAGGTCGGCCCGATGTCGCGGGTGCGCTGGATTTCGATGACTCGCCAGCAGAAGAAAAACCCGAAGGTGCTCACCGCCGCGCTCAGCCTGGAATCCATGCTCGACGAGCTCGGCTTCGTCTTTGGTCCGGTGGCCGTTGGCTTGCTGGCCTCGCTGCTGCACCCCACCTTGCCATTGTTGATTGCCGCGGTACTCACCGTGGTGCTCGTCCCGGTCTTTGCCAAGCACCGCACCGGTGACGCAGTGAAGCTGCACGCCGCCACCGCGCCGACCGGAAAGGTCCGTATCGGTCGTGCCCGGCTCGCTGCGATCGGCGCACTGGTTTTGGGCATGATCGGATTGGGCACCGTCTTTGGCTCATCGGCCGCGGGCACCCTCGCCTTTGCCGGCGCCCAGGGGGACTCGAACCAGGGCGGACTGCTCTACGGAGCGATGGGAATTTCCAGCGCCTTGGCTGCCGTGTCCGTGGCCGCCTGGCCGCAAGGGTTCAGCCAGATCAACCGCTGGATCACCTGCGGCTTGGCGCTGACTATCGCCAGCTTCGGATTGCATTTTGCGGCAACCGTCCCATGGATGCTGCTGGCCTTGTTCGTCGCAGGCTTCGCGGTGGGGCCGGTAATCGTGACGGTGATGACCCTCGGCGGTGAGGTCGCTCCGCCGAAGTTGCTGTCCACCGTGATGACGCTGCTGTCGGCGGGCATCGTGGTGGGTACCTCGATCGGCAACGGATTGGCCGGGCTGCTCGCCGACTCGGCAGGCTATCTCGGGGCCTTCTGGGTCTCCAGCGCGGCCGCATTCCTGATTCTGCTCGCCGCATTGGCCATGAAGCTGATCGTCTCCCGGGCGCCGTCCTTGTCGCGGGTGCGGTAGCGTAGCTTGTGATTCAGCGAAGGCTCCTTCCCGGGTGGGAAGGAGCCTTCGCTCATCTGTGGTGCTTTTGCTGGCGCTAGTCCAGCTCGTCGCCGATGTTCAGCGCAGCTTCCTTGAGCGCGCGGACAATGCGTTCGCGATCATCCACGGTGCTCGTGGCGAAGACTACCGCGATCGCCGCAGGTGTTGGCCCGTTGTGGGAGATGGGAACCGCAATGGCCGTGACACCTTGGATCACTTCATCCTCACTGGTGGCGTACCCCTCGATGCGCGCGGCGCGCGCAGGCTCCCGGTACTCGATACCGGTTTGCATCGCGTCCCATTGGCCGCGCGTGTATTTGGACTGGATCGCGATCCCCGGGGCACCGATATCCATGCCATGGACCGAACCGGGGCGGTGAACGATGGCGCGGTGCGAGTGCAGCGGTTCGACCGACTGCAAGGTGGTGCACATGTCATGCTCCCAGACGGCGATGAAGGCGGTCATCGACAGTTCGTTGGCGATCTTGGTCAGCTCCGGCATCGCGGCGGTTTGCAGGTCACGCTGCACCGACCGGGCCAGCGCCGCTAATCCCGAGGCGGTTCGAATCCGGCCGGCTTCGTCGCGGCTGAGCAGACGGTGCTCTTCCAAGGTGCGCAATATCCGGTAGGCGATGGAACGGTGCACGTCGAGCTCGGCGGCGATTTCCGCGATGGTCAGATTGACCGTGGAGTCCGCAACGATCTCCAATACCCGGATACCACGAGACAAAGTTTGCGAGGATGACATCTTCTTCATTCCGGCGCTGCCGCCGAAAATTCCGACGGACAAATCGCCTTGGGCTCGACGCTAGTAGTTCTCAAAGCGAGTCTAAGGGTTCTCTATCCGAACGGCGAATTCGTTTTTTGAATTTCCTTGCCCCGCAGGTCTGCTGAATCGCCCGTGGCCCCACGGCCCGAAGTGTGGCCCGCACCTCGTTGGCTTGTGAGGATGATCACTCATAATCTACTATTGGTTTGTTACCCGTCCGAACGGTCGGTATTTAATCGCATCTTCAGCTGAGGACACTCGCACATGTCTACAACCGTATCCCGCACCCAGGAAGAGCGGCGCGTTCTCGCCGGCACCCTGGTCGGTACCACCATCGAGTGGTACGACTTCTTCATTTTTGCCCAGCTCACCGCAACCTTGCTGACTCCGCTGTTCCTGGAACCGCTGGGTGAATCGAACCCTGCGTTGGCGCAGATCCTTTCCTTCGCCATGATCGGCATTTCCTTCTTCTTCCGTCCGTTGGGCGCCGTCGTGGCTGGCCACCTGGGCGACCGCTACGGCCGGAAGAAGATCCTGGTGCTGACGCTGATCCTCATGGGCGTGGCCACCTCGCTGATCGGCGTCTTGCCGACCTACGCTGCGATCGGCATCGGCGCGCCAATCCTGCTGGTGCTCTTGCGTGTGATCCAGGGCTTCTCGGCAGGTGGCGAATGGGGCGGAGCGGCGCTGATGGCCGTGGAGCACGCACCGAATGCCCGTCGTGGCTACTTTGGCGCCTTCCCGCAGATCGGTGTGCCCATCGGCATGATTCTGGCCACCGGGCTGCTGTTCATCCTGCGGGTGTCGATGACTCCCGAACAGTTCCAGTCATGGGGCTGGCGCATTCCATTCCTGCTGTCGGTGGTGCTGATTCTTGTCGGCTACATGATTCGCCGCGCGGTGGAAGAGTCCCCGGTCTTCAAGGCCATGGCACAGCGCAAGGCTTCGGAGCACACCCCGCTGCGCGAACTGATGAGCACGAACCTCAAGCAGGTACTGCAGGCGGCGCTGATCTTCGTTTCCAACAACGCGGCCGGTTACCTGGTGATCGCGTTCTTCATCTCCTACACCACCAAGGTGCTGGGGATGGAGCTGGCGCCGATCCTGCTGGCGACCACCATCGGCTCGGTCGGCTGGCTGATCTTCACCCTGGTCGGCGGCTGGCTTTCGGATAGGATCGGACGCCGCAATACGTTCGTCATCGGCTACGGGATTGTGTTCGTCTGGATGATTCCGATGTTCATGCTCGTGGACACCGCGAATATCGTGCTCTACACGATCGGGATTTTTGTGCTCACCATCGGCCTGGGTCTTTCCTACGGCCCGCAGTCGGCGATGTACGCCGAGATGTTCCCGGCACGCATCCGCTACTCGGGCATCTCCATCGGCTACGCGCTCGGTTCGATCCTCGGCGGCGCCTTCGCCGCGACCGTCGCGCAGATCCTGCTGACCGCTACCGGTTGGTCCGGTTCGATCGCGGTCTACATTATGGTGCTGACCGTGATTTCCGCCGGCGCCGTGCTGTGGGTTGGCGAAACCCAGGGCCGCAACCTGCATCTGGAAGAAGTTGAAGGCGAAGAGGCTCCGGCATCCACCCTCGGCTAGTCATGCCGCGGCCAAAACAATAACTTAATAGCGGCGACGCGCCCACCGGCCTAGGCCGGTGGGCGCGTTGTCGATGAACGCACGATGAGCCGATGGTTGATCTGGTGCCCCTCGGCGGCTTCCAGCCCGCGGATGGTGCGCAGCAGCATCGCCACGGCCGTTTCGCCCTGTTCATGCGGACGCTGTTCGATGGTTGTCAGGCCGAACATTTCGGCGAGCTCATGATTGTCGATGCCGATCACCGACAGATCGTGGGGAACCTGCAGGCCCAGATCCCGGGCGGCGAGCATCGCCCCGATGGCCATCTCATCGCTCGCGGCAAAGATCGCGGTGGGGCGGTGCCCCGGGTGGCCGAGCAGCTGCTTGGCCGCCTCGTAGCCTTGGGCCATGGTGAAATCAGCACCCATATACAATTCGTCGTCCACGCTCAGGCCGGCTTCGCGCAAGGCGCGTTCGTATCCGGCGCGGCGCTGGGTGGGGAGCTGGAAATCCAGGTCGGTTTCCTGGCTGCCGCCGATATGCGCGATCCGCGTATGGCCCAAGGTGATCAGGTGTTCGGTGGCCAGGGCCGCGACGGCTTCCTCATTCAAATACAAGGTGGGTGCCCCGGGCAGCGGCCCGCCCACTCCCACCAGGGGTTTATCCAGTGCATGCAGGGCGGCTACCTCGGCTTCGCTGAGCTCGACGTTCACCGCGATCACCGCGTCCACGCGTTGGCGCAAGAGGAAATCTGAGAAGACCTTTTCGCGCTGATCGACGTCCTTGCTCAACTGGTACAGCGTGGTGTCGTAGCCTTCGCGCATCAGCGCCGTGCTGATCCCTTCGAGCACCGAACCGTAGTACCAGCGGTTGATCATCGGCACCAGCACCCCGATATTGCGCGTTCGCCCCGAGGCCAGCCCCGAGGCGCTGGAGGAGACGACGTAGTCCAGCTCGTCGGCCGCGCGGCGCACCGCGGCCAGGGTGGTGGCCGAGACGTTGCCGCGGCCCGAAAGCGCTCGGGAAACGGTGGCGATGGAAACCCCTGCGGCTTCAGCCACGTCCTTGATACCGGCCACGTTGACCCTTCCTCGATGAATTGCTGAGCGGGTGCGGCATCCGTTGCCCGGATGCCGCACGTACTTTCGAGACTACCGGGCGCTACCGGCGCTCGGCGCCAAGCCACAAGGCCGATTCGGCCTCGATGACCCCGGGCCGTGACTGTTCGGCGCTGGCCTGCAAGACCGGCAGGCCGGCGAGCTGGCCGGGTAGCTCGGCGCGTTGCCCGGCGAAATTCACGATGACGGTCACCGCGCGGTTGCGCAGCGCCAGCAGCTGCTCGCTGCCGGTCTCCAGCCATTGCACGTCGCCGGAGCCCAACTGGTTTTCGCGGCGCAGGCGCAGCAGCGAGCGGTACATATTCAGGGTCGAATCGGGCTGCGCGGCTTGTTCCGAACGCGCGTAGCGCTCCCAGCTGGCCGGCTGCGGCAGCCAGCTTTCCCCGCTGGCGCTGAAGCCGAAGGCCGGGGCCGCGGCTTCCCAGGGGATGGGAACGCGGCAGCCGTCGCGGCCGTAGCGTTCGCCGTTGGTGCGGAACCAGGTAGGATCCTGCCGGGCGGCATCGGGCAGCTCCATGGCTTCGGGCAGGCCGAGCTCTTCGCCCTGATAGAGGTAGGCCCCGCCGGGCAAGGCCAGCATCAATGCGGACGCCGCCCGCGCCCGGCGCAGTCCGCGCGCCGGATCCGGGTGATTCGGCGTGAGCGGGCCGATGCCTTCGCCCTGCGGGTTGTCGTCGCGCAATGCCAGGCGCGAGGCATGGCGCACCACATCGTGGTTGGAGAGCACCCAGGTGCTCGGCGCGCCGACGGCGCGGAAGGCGCGCAGGGAGTCGTTGATGACCTGCCGAAGCGCGGGCGCATCCCACTCGGTGCCCAAATACGGGAAGTTGAATGCCTGATGCATTTCGTCATCACGCACCCACTTGGCCATCAGCTCCAGCGGGCTGACCCAGGCCTCGGCGCAAAGCACCCGCTCGCCTTCGTACTCGTCCAGCACCTGGCGCCAGTCGCGGTAGATTTCGTGCACGCCGTCCTGGCCCCACCACGGGGCGAGCACCTCGTCGCCGCCCATGGAATCGCCGTGCGCCGGGGGAGTGAAATCCGGCAAGCCCTCGGCCTTGATCATGCCGTGGGCGACATCCACGCGAAATCCGTCGGTGCCGCGGTCCAGCCAGAAGCGCAAGACATCGCGGAACATGGCGCGCACCTCCTCGTTATGCCAGTTGAAGTCGGGCTGGGAGGAATCGAAGATGTGCAGATAGGCCTGGCCTGGGGAGCCATCCGGTGCGGCGGTGCGGGTCCACATGGGGCCGCCGAACACCGACTCCCAGTTGTTGGGCAGCGCGCCGGCGGGGGCGTCGCGGAAGATGAAGCGGTCTCTTTCGGGGGATCCAGGTGCGGCGTTCAAAGCTTGCTGGAACCAGGGGTGCTGATCGGAGCAATGGTTTGGCACCAGATCGATGATCACGCGCAAGCCGAGTTCGTGGGCCCGGGCCACCATCTTGTCGAAGTCGGCCAAGGTGCCGAACAGCGGATCGACATCGCAGTAGTTGGCCACGTCGTAGCCGCCATCTTTTTGCGGGGAGGTGAAGAAGGGGGAGAGCCAGATGGCGTCGATATCCATGTCGGCTAGGGAATCGAGGCGCGAGGTGATGCCTGCCAGATCGCCAATGCCGTCCCCGTTGGCGTCGGCGAAGGAACGGGGATAGATCTGGTAGATCACCGAGGTGCGCCACCATTCCGAGCCGTGCCCGGACGCTGGGGATTCCGAAAGAGTGCGCGATTGAGTCATGCCGGTAACGATAGGCGATGAACGCACGATTGTAAACGCTTCCATTAAACCGTGAAGACGCAGACGGGTTCGGCGTGGTGAGGTTCGATCAATTCCGGATGCCTGCGGGAGGTGTTGCCAAACCTGATGATTTGTGTCACTCTGGAAACGCTTACATTCACGTCGTGATTCACGACACAAAATCAGTCCGGCCCAGGCGCAGCAGATCGAGACTCAGCCGGCGCAGATGAACCAAGTTGCCACGAAAGGTACACCCAATGAAGGTGAACACTCGCTCCCTGATAGTCGGCGGGGCCATGACGGCCATCGCCGCCCTCTCGCTGACCGCCTGCGGCGGATCCGGCACGAGCACCGAACCGGCGGCCTCCAACTCCCCGGCGGCTTCCTCCTCGGCACCGGCATCCGCCGGATCGCTGACCGTCTGGGTGGATGCCAACCGCGAACCGGTGCTGAAACAGGCGGCCAAGGAATTCGCCGCCAGCAGCGGCGTGAAAGTGGATCTGGTCATCAAGGACTTTTCCAAGATCCAGGAAGACTTCCTTCGCCAGGTTCCCACCGGCAAGGGTCCAGACATCACCATCGGCGCCCACGACTGGTTGGGCAACCTGGTAAACAACGGCGTCGTGCAGCCGGTCGAACTCGGCGATAAGGCGGCGGACTTCCAAGACGTCGCGGTCACCGCGATGAGCTACGAGGGCAAGGCCTACGGCGTTCCATACGCCACCGAAAACCTGGCGCTGCTGCGCAATACCGAGCTGGCCGGTGAAGCACCGGAAAGCTTTGAGGACATGATCGAGGCGGGCGAAGAATCGGGTGCCGAATTCCCATTCCTGGTCCAGGTCTCCGAAACCGGGGACCCCTTCCACCTGTACCCATTCCAGGCCTCCTTCGGCGCACCGGTCTTCGGCACCGATGAGACCGGCGCCTACGACGCCAGCAAGTTGGAACTGGGCAACGACGGCGGTGCAGAATTCGCCAAGTGGATGGCCGAGCAGGGCAAGGAAGGCACGCTGAAAACCTCGGTGGACAGCGACATCGCCAAGGAGAAGTTCATCTCCGGAGACTCGCCATTCCTGATCACCGGCCCATAGAACGTCGAGGCCGCCGAAGAAGCGAAAATCGAGCTGTCCATCGACCCGATCCCCAGCGCCGGCGGCGAACCGGCCCAGCCATTTGTCGCCGTCCAGGGGTTCTTCGTCTCCTCCAAGACCGAAAACCTGTTGGCAGCCACCGAATTCTTGACCAACTACATCGGCACCGAAGAGGTGCAGACCGAATTGTATGCGGTCGGCGATCGCCCGCCGGCAAACATGGCTGCCTTCGAAGCAGCCAAAGCCGACGAGGTAGTTGCCGCCTTCGGCGAGGTCGGCGAGAACGGCGTTCCGATGCCGAACGTGCCGGAAATGGCAGCGGTCTGGGAATTCTGGGGTGTGGCCGAGGCGGATATCATCTCCGGCAAGGCCAAGGATCCAGTCAAGCGCTGGGATGAAATGGCTGCGGACATCGAAGCCGCAATTTCCAAGTAAACACCAGCGGCCGCTGGGATCCGACCCGCCTGGGCGGACCCCGGCGGCCGCAGCATCGATTATCGCTCACTAAAGATCGCTCGAGGAACTCCGGGATGACCATGAAAACCACCGCGCCGAAAGACCGTGCGCCGCAGGATGAACCAGCTAGGCTTTCCTCCACGGCCCAAGGCTTCACGCGCAACCTGAACACCGGGCTCGGAGCGATGCTCGTCAAGATCCTGGCCATCGCGGTCCTCGACGCGACGGCGCTCTTCGCGGTGTTCCTGGCCGTAGCCAAGGATGCGCTGCTGATCGCCAGCATCATCGCGGTGATCACCTTGGTCATCAACGCCATTTACTTCAAGCGCGGCTGGCTGCCGGCAAAGTACCTGGCTCCCGGGGCGGTGTTCCTGCTGATCTTCCAGGTCTTCGTGATCGGCTACACCGGGTATATCGCCTTCACCAACTACGGCTCCGGGCATAATTCGGACAAGGACGACGCGATCATGTCGCTGCTGCAAAGCAACCAGCAGCGCGTGCCGGAATCCGCCGGCTACCCGGTCACCGTGCTCGAAGGCGCCGATGGCCTGGCCCTCCTGGTCGAACGCGAGGGGCAGTCGCTGATGGGCGACGTCCAGCACCCGCTGGCACCCATCGACCCGGACGCGCTAGGGCAGTACACCCAGCTTTCCTTCGCCGACCTGCTCGGCCGCCAGCAGGAAGTCACCTCGCTGGCGGTGCCGATGAGCGAGAACCCGGCCGACGGAACGCTGCGCACCTCCGACGGGCGCACCGCCTACCAATACACCTCCACCCTGGTCTATGAGCCAAACGCGGACACGATGACCGATTCGACCACCGGCCTCGTCTACCGGGATACCGGAGTCGGAGCCTATAGCGCGCCAAGCGGCGAGCAGCTCATGCCCGGCTGGTCGATCAACGTCGGCTTTGACAACTTCACCCGCGCGGTTACCGACTCCTCGATCCGCGGCTCGCTGATCTCCGTGACCGCCTGGACCTTTGGCTTCGCCTTCCTCTCGGTGGCCACCAGCTTCTTCCTCGGCCTATTCCTGGCCATCGTGTTCAACGACCTGCGGATGAAGGGGCGCAAGGTCTACCGGGTGATCTCGATCCTGCCCTACGCGTTCCCCGCCTTCCTCGGCGGCCTGGTCTGGGCCGGCATGCTGAACAAGGACTTCGGCTACGTGAACCAGGTGCTCTTCGGCGGGGCGTCGATCCCGTGGCTGACCGACCCGTGGCTGGCGAAGTTCTCGGTGCTCTGGGTCAACCTGTGGCTGGGCTTCCCGTACATGTTCCTGGTGTGCACCGGTGCGCTGCAGTCGATTCCCGACGAACTGGCCGAGGCGGCCAAGATCGATGGGGCCAAACCCTGGCAGATCTTCCGGCTGATCAAATTGCCGCTGCTGCTGGTCTCCGTCGCCCCGCTGCTGATCTCCTCCTTCGCGTTCAACTTCAATAACTTCAACGTGATCTACATGCTCACCGAGGGCGGGCCGCGGCTAGCCGATTCGGGGATGAACGTCGGGGCCACGGACATCTTGATCTCCATGGTGTACAAGGTCGCCTTCGTCGGCTCGCAACGCGACTACGGGCTGGCCAGCGCGTTTTCCATCATCATCTTCCTGATCGTCTCGCTCGTCGCGGTCATCAGCTTCAAGCAGACCAAGGCCTTGGAGGAACTGAACTAATGAGTACTTCGATTTCCACCCCACGCAAGGCGCCGAAAAAGGGCTTTGGCCAATGGTTCGCGGCCACCGGCTGGCGGCACCTGATCGGTGTGGCCCTGTGCATCTACGCGGCCTTCCCGCTGCTCTACGTGCTCTCCGCCTCGCTGAATCCCAATGGCACCCTGCTCTCCTCCAACGGCTTCTTCTCCACCATCGGCTTCGAAAGCTACGCCAAGTTGTTCGCCAACGAACAGCGTCCCTTCGCCGCCTGGTTCGCCAACACCATGTTCATCGGGCTGACCACCGCCGCCGCCTCGGTCTTCCTCGGCGCGCTCGCCGCCTACAGCTTCAGCCGGATGCGCTTCAAGGGGCGGCGCTTCGGGCTGGTCTCGCTGCTGGTCGTGCAGATCTTCCCGCAGCTGCTGGCCGTGGTGGCGATCTTCATCCTGCTGACCACGCTGGGAGAGGTGTACCCGGGGTTGGGCATCGACAACCAGATCGCGCTGATCATGGTCTACCTCGGCGGCGCGCTGGGCGTGAACACCTATCTGATGTACGGGTTCTTCAACACCGTGCCGGTGGAAATCGACGAGGCCGCCAAGATCGACGGGGCCGGGCATGCACGGATCTTCTTCACCATGATCCTGCGCCTGGTCGCACCGATCCTCGCCGTGGTGGGGCTGCTGTCCTTCATCTCCACCACCAGCGACTTCGTGATCGCCTCCGTGGTGCTGGTCAGCCCGGAAAACCAGACCCTGGCGGTGGGCCTGTACTCCTACGTTTCCGAGGAGTTCACCTCAAACTGGTCGGTGTTCGCCGCCGGTGCGGTGCTCGCCGCGATCCCGGTGATGGCGCTGTTCCTTTTCCTGCAGAAGTACATCGTTGGCGGGCTGACCGCAGGGGCCGGAAAATAGGCGCCTGCCGATCGCCCTGAAAAGGGACTGCCACGTGATGGGACACTGCAAACGCGGTGTCCCATCCGCCTTCGCGAAACTGGCCGGTCCACCGCGTAAAGTAAGCCCCATGAAGTCACGCCTTCCCCGAGCCTCGCGCAAATATGTGGAGCAGCTGCGCCACGAGTTGAGCCACCTGACTCCTGCGGAACGAAATAAGATCATCGAGCAGACGCGGGCAAAAATCCACAAGCTCCCGGGGCGTGGCCGCACCCAGGTTGAGCTGATCGAACAGCTGGGAACCGCGGGCATGCGCGCGGCGAAATTCCAGCGCACCGCACCCGAGGCGCTCCAGGTGCGCAGCGGCAAGGAATTCCTGAACCGCATCCTCGGCTGGCCGATCCTCGCCTTTGCGCTGCTCACCACCGTAGTGGTGTACTTCGGCCCCATTGCGGCACCGGGAAACGCCGGCGACTGGACGCCCTTCGCCGACGGCGCGAACGGGGGACTAGCGCGGCTCGAAGCGCTGGTCGGAGCGCAGGTGATCTGGGTGGCGATCCTGCCGGTGCTGCTCAGCGTGGTGGGCCTTTACCTGCAGAACATTTTCTCCACGGTCATCGGGTTGCTTGGCGCGAGCTTCATGACGCTCGTGGTGGTCGTGGGGTCCTCGGGCATCGGACTCTTCTTCCTGCCCATCACCGTGCTGCTCTGGGCGCAGGTGCTCACTCCACTGATCATGATGCGCGGCTCCATGGCCCGGCCCGGCCCGCTGTGGCTGATCGCCGGGGCATTGCTCGTGCTGGCCACCGGGGTCTGGGTGGTTTCCGCGGGGCTGCGCACCAGTGAGCTGAACGGCTGGCTGATCATCGGTCCGGCGAGCCTGCTCGGCCTGCTCGCGGTGCTGCTGCCCACCCGCCAATGGTGGGCGCACATCCTCTTGGTCAGCGTCGGCATTCTGGTGATCGCCGCCGGCCTGGTCGCCGCGTTCAACTCCATCGGCTCGCTGGCGCTCATCGGCCCATGGGCTTCCGGAGGCGTCGCGTTCGCCGTAGGGCATCTGGCGCTCGCCGGAAATCTCTGGCACGAGCGGGCACGCAAGCTGCTGGCGCTGTATTAGACCCATTGTTGCGATAAAAACCGGTAGGCCGGCGAGATACCGAAAGCGGGCGCTGTCTAGGCCTAGACTGTTGCTATGAGCGAAGCCACAAACCAGCCACCGGAGATTTCTGCAAAGCGCGGGCGCGGCCGCCCACGCAAGGATTCCAACTGGACCACATTCGCCCGCGAGGATCTTGTCGAACGGGCGCTGTCCATCGCCGGGGACGAAGGCTTTGCGGCGGTGACCATGCACCGCCTGGCCGCCGAGTTCAAGGTGACCCCGCGCGCGCTCTACAACTACGTCAAGGACTGCCAGGAAATCATCAACCTCGCGGTGGAGCTCTTCTTGGACAAGGCGCCGCTGATCGATTTTGATCCGGCGCACTGGCAGGCGAGCGTACGCATGGCCTATGCCGAATCGCGCCGGCTCCATCGGGCGTTCCCGCGGGCCTCACTGGTGGGCATGGAGGAAAACGTCAATGTGACCATCGGTCCACGGCATGCGCTGCTGGTTGAGAGATTGCTCCAGTTCTACGTCGATATCAACTTGCCGCTGAACACCGCGGTCACCATGGTTCGCGCGCTGGAACAGGATGTGCTCGGCTTCGGGCTGCGCTTCGACTACACCTATGACCGGCTGCCGGAGGAGCATAAAGAACTTGTCACCCGGGTGATGCCAGCATCGCGGCTGGATGCCGCCGCGCAGGTAGCCACGCCGCAATGCCGCGCGGCGCTGCAGTTGCCCGGTCAAACCAGCGACGAAATGTTCGAGGACCTGATCGAGCTGCGCATCATCGCGATCGAAGCAATCCTGGCCAAGAACGTGGCCTCCCACTAGGGAATAAGTTCTCGACTCCGTGCGCTGAACTACTTGTGCACGCCATCCGGCCACCGCCGCTGGCGCAGCTAAATCGTGGAAAGTTGGACTATGCCCGAGCGATCTTTGACGGTACCGGAACCGCTGTCGTCCGGCGCGCGCTGGCGACTGCTCTGGGTGCTGCTGGCGACCATGTTCATGTCCCTGGTCAGCGTCAGCATCGTGAACGTGGTGCTGCCATCGATCGAGACCACCCTCGGTGCCTCCGAAGCCGATATGCAGTGGGTGCTGGCCGGCTACGCGCTGACCTTCGGTGTGGTGCTGGTGGCCGCCGGCCGTGCCGGAGACGTGCTGGGCCGCGGCGTGGTGTTCGTTGCCGGCGTGGTCATCTTCACGCTCTCATCCATCCTCGCTGGCCTGGCGCCGGACCCAACGAGCCTGAACATTGCCAGATTCATTATGGGCTTGGGATCCGGGCTGCTCAACCCGCAGGTGATGGGCATGATCCAGCAGCATTTCAAGGGCCCCGAACGCGGACGCGCCTACGGGCTGCTCGGTACCGTCATCGGCGTCTCCGTGGCGATCGGCCCGGTGCTCGGCGGCTTCCTCATCGGCTGGCTCGGCCCCGATGCCGGGTGGCGCTGGACCTTCTTGATCAACGTACCGGTGGGCATCATCGCCGTGCTCTTGGCCCTGCTGTGGCTTCCCCGACCGCTGCTCGTGCGCGGCACCGGAAAGCTGGATCTGGACCCGGTGGGCGGCATATTGCTGGCGGCCGGCCTTCTCGCCTTCCTGCTGCCTTTTGTGCAGGGGCGCGAAAACCCCGCCCTGTGGGCGCTGCTCGTCGTGGGCCTGGGGATCTTGGTCTTCTGGGTGCACTGGGAGAAGAAGTACAAGGCGCGCGGACGCGCCCCGATGGTCGAGTTGTCCTTGTTCAAGATTTCCAGCTTCACCAACGGAAGCCTGATCGCCGGGCTGTACTTCATGGGAGTCAGCAGCGTCTGGGTTCTGGTGGCCATCTATGTGCAAAGCGCGCTGGACTTCAGCGCCCTGCAGGCGGGGCTGATCTGCCTGCCGGCGGCCTTGCTCTCGGCAGTCAGTTCCCAGCTGGCGGGAAACTACGTGATGAGTGTCGGACGCAAGCTGATCGTCTTCGGCGCCGGCAGCGCGTTGTTCGGCCTGCTGGCCACGATTATGGTGGTGGAGCTCGAAGCACGGGGTCTGCTCAACATCTGGTGGATGATGCTCTCGCTGGCCTTCATCGGCATCGCGCAGGGATTCATTATTTCCCCGAACCAGACCTTGACGCTGATGGAAGTTCCCGTGGAAAACTCCGGCAGCGCCGGAGGGCTCATGCAGACCTCGCAGCGTGTCGGCACCGCAGTGGGCCTGGCAATGATCACCGCGATCTTCTACGGTGTGAACCATCTGTCCGGCTGGACCAACGCGATGAGCTTCTCCTTCGTAGCCATCGCGCTGCTGGTGCTGATCACCATGTTTGTCGCCATTATCGATCAGCGCAAAGGGCACCGGGACCTGATCTCGATCGCCTAAGCGACCGCTCGAAAGCGCTGCTGCCGGCTTCATCGGCTTGCTGCTGAAGTTCAACTTTGTGGAGGCCTCGATCACCCCGGGTCGGGTGATGGCAGCTGTCGTGCGTGCTCAACTTGTTGCGCGCAGGAGGGCGAGCGCTTGTTGCTCGCTGGTGGCATCGAATCGGTCGTAGAACCGGCCCACGGCGCCAAAATACTGCGGGAGGTGCAACGCGAAGTACTCATCACAGAATTCGGCCAATTCCTCGGGCGACGTTGCCGGGGCCACCGGCACGGCGGCGATCAGCCGGTGGGCGCCGAGCCGGTGGGCGAGCAGCAGGGCCGCCTTCATCGTGGCCCCGGTGGCCAGCCCGTCGTCGCATAGGACGAGGGTGGCTCCTGTTAGCGGGGGAGCGTAGTCGGCGAAGACCCGTGCTAGCCGGTCGGCCTCGGTGCGGGCGCGGCCTTCCACCTTCTCCACCGTGGACCGTCCGAAGTCGGCGAGCACCTGGGCATGGATCGCGGGGTTGAGGTAGGTTGCGAGGCTGCCGCGATAGCTGGCCAGCGCGCCGAAGGCCGTCTCGGCAAAGCCCGGAACCCCCAATTTGCGCACCGTCATCGCGGCCACCGGGGCACCTAACGCCTCGGCGACCTCGGCGGCGATCGGCACTCCTCCGCGCAGCAAGCCGGCGACCAGGTAGTTTGCCGGCGGCAGGTTGCTGGCGAGCCGAACTCCCAGCTGCCTGCCGGCATCGTGGCGATCGGCGAACATCGGTGCTGCTTCGGTACCCATCCTCTTAGTCTGCGCGCTTCTGGCCAAGGGCGAAAGGGGGCCGAAAGAACGGGCGAAGAAGTCCTTGCGCCCCGGGCGCAGCCGGCCAAGCTGGGCAATCCATCGGGGTGTGCCGGGTGCGGGCCACGAATTATTGCTACTTCGTTGGATCGCCGCCCGCCTCGTTCTACGCTGGGACTATGAAGCGATTTCTAGCAGTTCTAGTGATGCCGCTCCTTGCGGTGAGCCTTGCCTCCTGCGCCGGTAGCTCCGGGGCGGGCGCGGACCCTGCCGGGCTCTGGGGCGAGAAGGCGCAGGGCAGTCCGTGGCTTGAGCTGGCCGAGGATGGAATGGTGTCGGGCAACGATGGCTGCAATCGGATCGCCGGGCAATGGAGCGAGGCCGACGGCGAGATCCGCTTCGAGCAGCTGAGCAGCACCAAGATGTATTGCCCGGGAATCGACCCGTGGTTGGCTTCCGCGGTGGCCGCCCAGGTCTCGGGCGATAATATGCTCGTCCTGGACGCGGATAATGCGGAGGTCGGCACGCTGAAACGCGGTGAGTAGCCAAGGGCCCAAGCGGCGGCAAAAAGCCTCAGGGGAGGATCCGAAATGGATCCTCCCCTGAGGCTTTGCGTGGTGCGGGAAAACTAGATGGTTCGGAAACCGGTGACCATCGGGCAATCGAATGGGTCGCGGGCCGAGAGGCCAACCTTGTTCAGGTAGGTGATGACCTGGGAGTAGGACTCACGCACGGTGGCGATGGTGTACGGAACCTGGTGGTCCTCGCAGTACTGGCGTACGATCTTGGACACGGCAGCCAGGTTGGCGCGTGGCATCGACGGGAACAGGTGGTGCTCCACCTGGTAGTTCAGCCCGCCATAGACATGCGACAGGATGCGGTTGCCCCAGGTGGACTTCGCCATGATGTTACGCCCGGTCAGAACCTGCCGGGAGAAGAAGTCGATGCGTGCGGTCTGCGGAATCATGGGCATGCCCTTGTGATTCGGTGCGAAAGACGCACCCATGTAGACGCCGAAGACTGCCAGCTGTACGCCGATGAAGGCGAAGGCCATGCCGATGGGCAGGAAGTAGAAGATCGCGGCCAGGTAGATCACGATGCGCAGCGCGATGGAGAACATTTCGCGTTTGCGGTTTTTCACCCGGTTCGCGCGGAACAGGTACTTGATGGAGAGCATGTGAAGGTTGAGGCCTTCCATGGTCAGCAGCGGGAAAAACAGGTATCCCTGACGCTCGGTGATCCACTTGAGCACACCACGCTGGCGCTTGGCATCTTCGGTCTGGAACGAGATGGTGTCCCACTCGATATCCGGGTCCTTGCCGATGGTGTTCGGTGTGGCGTGGTGCTTATTGTGCTTGTTCATCCACCACTGGTAGCTGATGCCGACCACAATGTTGGCCAAGAATTGGCCCAGCTTGTCATTGCCCTTTGACGAGGTCAGGATCTGGCGGTGCGCCGCTTCGTGGGCGAGGAAGGCGAATTGGGTCAGCAAGAGGCCCAAGGCGCCGGCCATGAGCAGCTGGAACCAGCTGTCTCCGAGCAGGACGAATCCGGCAATCGTGCCGCCCAGCAGGACGGTTAATACGATCGCCACGCCGAGGTAGTGGCCGCGGCGGCGCTGGACCAAACCGGCATCGGCGACGAGCTTCTTCACGTGGAAGAAGCTTTTCGGATCACCGGGTTTGACGGAAGGTGCGGTGGATTCCATGACTGAACTGCTACTCATGTAAATATCCTTGGGGTATAGGCGTCGACTTCACAGTCGAAAGAACTGAAAAACTCGGCTCCCATATTTAAAAGCTTACGTTGAATATCTGTGAACTGTCTGTCCGGCGGGCAGAATTTCAAATTGTTTCGATCGTTTTTGCCGTCGAAGTCAGTGCCAGGAGGACCGCGCCCGGTCAGTGGCGCACGGTGAGCTGGCCGTCCGAGATTTCCCAGCGCGCGTCGAGACGCACATTTTCCAGCATCCGCCGATCGTGGGTGACGAGCAGCAGCGCGCCTTCGTAGCTTTCCAGTGCCTCTTCGAGCTGTTCGATGGCCGGCAAATCGAGGTGGTTGGTGGGCTCGTCGAGCACCAGCAGATTCACCCCGCGCGCCTGCAGCAGCGCCAAGCCAGCGCGGGTGCGTTCCCCGGGGGAGAGCGCACCGACCAGGGCGGCCGAATGGTTGGCCTTCAACCCGAATTTCGCCAGCAGGGTGCGTGCATCGGCCGAGGTCATCTCCGGCAGGGCGTTTTCGAAGGCGGTGCCCAGGGGCAGCTCTTCGGGCAGGTAGCTGCGCGCCTGGTCGATCTCGCCGATGGCTACCGAGGTGCCCAGCGTTGCGGTGCCCGAATCCGGGGACAGCTTGCCCAGCAGCAGGTTCAGCAGCGTGGACTTCCCCGCGCCATTGGGTCCGGTGATGCCGATCTTCTCCCCGGCGTTCAGCTGGATGGACAGCGGGCCGAAGCTGAAATGCCCGCGCTTCAAGGCGACCTCGTTGAGCGTGGAGACCACGGATGAGGAACGCTCGGCCGCGGCGATCTCGAACTGCAGCACCCATTCCTTGCGCGGTTCGGCCACCTCTTCCAGACGCTTGATCCGCGATTCCATCTGGCGCACCTTCTGCGCCTGCTTCTCGGAGGACTCGTTGGAGGCCTTGCGGCGCAGCTTGTCGTTATCCGGGTTCTTCTTCATCGCGTTGCGCACCCCCTGGGAAGACCATTCGCGCTGGGTGCGGGCCCGGGAGACCAGATCGGCCTTCTTGCCGGCGAACTCCTCGTAGGCCTCGCGGGCATGGCGGCGGTTGATCTCGCGTTCCTCCAGATAGGAGTCGTAGCCGCCCTCGTAGACCGCGACCTGGTTCTGCGCCAGATCCAGCTCCACGATGCCGGTGGTGCAGCGGGCCAGGAATTCGCGGTCGTGGGAGACCAGCACGACGCCCGCGCGCAGCGAGGTGATAAAGCTTTCCAGACGCTGCAGTCCGGCCAGGTCCAGATCGTTGGTGGGTTCGTCGAGCAGCACCAGATCGAAGCGGGAAAGCAGCAGGGCGGCCAACGCGATGCGCGCTACCTGCCCGCCGGACAGCGCGGTCATCAGCGAATCGGTGGGCAGCTCGAAGCCGAGCTCCGCCAGCACGCCCGGGGCGCGGTCCTCCAGGTCCATGGCCCCGGAGGCCATCCAGTGCTCGAAGGCCACCGCATAGGCGTCATCGGCCCCGGGATCCCCGGAGCCCAGCGCCTCGGCGGTGGCTTCCATGGCGGCGGTGGCCTGCGCGCAGCCGGTGCGGCGGGCCAGGTACGCGGCGATGGATTCGCCGGCGATCCGCTCGTGCTCCTGCGGCATCCAGCCGATGAACGCGCCGTCCGGGGCGGTGGATACGCTCCCGCCCATCGGCTCGTCGACCCCCGCCAGCAGCCGCAGCAAGGTCGTCTTGCCGGCGCCGTTGGCGCCCACGATGCCATAGACCTCTCCGGGGGAGAGCGTGAAGCTGAGATTGGAGAAGAGGGTTCGATCGGCGTGGCCCCCGGCAAGGTCCTTGGCCACCAGTGTTGCAGTCATGGCTTCAAGTTTAGTTTCTTCCGCCGCGCGCTCGCGCACGCCCCTAGCGTTGGTTGGCGAAGGCCTGGGAAATCTGCGCGGCGGTCTGGGCCACCAGTGCTCCGTGGTCCACGCCGGGGGAGACCGCGCAGCGCGAGAGCGGCATGGCCAGGCAGATGGAGGCCACCACGTGGTCTTTCTGGGTGATCGGCGCGCTGACCGAGCCGAGGCCCGGGGTGCGCAGTCCCACCGATTCCACCCAGCCGTTGGCTTCCACCGCGGAAATGGCCGCGGCATCGAAGGCCAGCAGCCGGCCGCTGGAGCCGTGGGGCAGGGCCAGGCTGGCGCCGACGGGCAGGGTGGCTTTCAGCTCGTGCCGCGAGTCGACCGAGGCGACGCAGACGCGCGAGTCGCCGCGGCGGATCCACAGCTGCGCGGTCTCCCCGGTGGTATCGCGCAGCTCGGTCAGGTAGCCGAGCCCCACGATTTCCAGGCGGCTGCGCACAAAGCGCCGGCCGAGGCTGAAATCGCCCGAGGATTCGCGGCGCAGGAAGTCGTATTCGGCCAGATTCAGCGCCAGCCGGTGCGCGGTGGAGGTCGACAGTCCGGTGCGTCGGGCTAATTCACTGGCCGTGGCGTCGCCGAATTCCAGCGCGTCAAGAATCAGGCAGATGCGGTCGAGCTGGCGGTTTGCGGTGGTCTCGGACAAGTACTTGGCCTTTTCGCTGGAGGGAACTACCTCTTTGCTCGGCGGTTATTGCCACTTGGAGGTAACTAATTCCTACTGTATGGGAAATAGCGGGGTGCAAACAAGAGCAGAAATGTCGCACGACGGGCTGGTGATTCCCCTCACCCCCTGCTATCGTGTTCCCACTAAATAGCAACAATTTCCCATAAGGTGGGAATGATCGTCGAAGGTAGGAAAGTTATGGCGCAGTACGAAATTTCGGTGATCCCCGGCGACGGGATCGGCCCCGAGGTCCTAGACTCCGCACTGGCGGTGCTCGGCGAATGCGAAAAGCAGTTCGACCTGAAGCTGAATTACACCACCTATGACTTCAGCGCCGACCTCTACCGACGCACCGGACGCAAGATCACCGCGGCGGACATGGACGTGATAGGCGAAACCGATGCGGTGCTCTTCGGCGCCATGGGGCTTCCCAATGTGCGCGACGAGCACGGCCTGGAGCTCGGTGCTCAGGTGGAAATGCGTGCGCACTACAAACTCTTCGCCAGCCTGCGCCCGGTGAAGCTCTTCGCCGGCGTGCCTTCCGCGGTGAAGGCCGAAAGCGTGGACATGCTGGTCATCCGCGAGACCTCCGAGGGGATGTTCGCCGGGCTCCACGATGCCCACGAGCCCAGCGATGAGCAGGCCTCCAACCGGATGACCATAACCCGCGCCACCTGCGAGAAACTCTTCGACGTGGCCTTCGCCGAGGCCCGCGCCCGGCGCACGCGCGGCACCCCGGGACGGGTCACCCTGCTGCACAAGTCCAATGCGCTGCGCAGCAATGTGCTGATGGAGAAGGTCTTCGACGAGGTGGCCGCGAAGAACACCGACATCGAGAGCAACAAGTTCTACATCGATGCCGGCTCGATGTACCTGGTCACCGATCCGGAACGCTTCGACGTGATCGTCAGCGAGAACATCTTCGGCGACATCACCTCGGAGATCGCCGCCGGGCTGGTCGGCGGGCTGGGCGTGGCCCCCTCGGCCGATGTGAGCCTGAGCCACGGGGTCTTCCAGCCCTCGCACGGCAGCGCCCCGGATATCGCCGGGACCGGCATCGCCAACCCGATCGCGATGATACTCTCCGCCGCGATGATGCTGAACTGGCTTGGCGAACGCCGCGCAGATGCCGCCTGCCTGCAAGCCGCACGCCACATCAACGAAGCGGTGGAACAGGTGCTGGCCAGCGGGCCGCGCACCAAGGACATCGGCGGCACCGCCAGCACCGGACAAGTCACCGACGCGGTGCTCCAGGCATTGAAGTCCACCGCCAAGCTATCCACCCAGAGCTTCTAGAAAGGTACGGAAGATGAATCAGAAGGTACTTTTTCTGAACCCACTGAAGGACTACATCGACGGGCTGGAACGCTCCACTCCGGCGGGGTTCCAGCTGACCGTGCTGCCCGCCGGAACCTCGGTCCAGCGCATGTCCCAGGAAGCGGCGGAGACGGACTTCATTATCGCGGGCATCGAAATCCCCGAAGAAGTCTTCCGGGCCGCGGGAAAGGCGAAGTTCATCCAGTACATGAGCTCGGGCTACGGGCAATTGCCCTTGGAGGTGCTCAACGACCTGGGCATTCCCGTCGCGCAGATGAAAACCCACTCGATCTCCGTCGCCGAGCACGCGCTCACCCTGATCCTCACCCTGCTGCGCCGCATCCCGGCCTCCACCGCGGCGCTGCGCGAAGGCAAATGGCGTCAAGACCTGGACGAAGCCTCCTACTCGGAGCTCTACGGCAAGACCGTGGGCATCGTGGGGCTGGGAAATATCGGGCGCTGGGTGGGCAAGGTGGTGCATCACGGTTTCGGGGCGAACGTGGTCTTCTACGACAACGCCGAAATCCCGCTGACCGTCTCCGAGCTGATCTCCGCCAAGCAGGTCTCGCTCGATGAACTGCTGCGCGTCTCGGACGTCGTCTGCGTGAATCTTCCGCTGAACGCCGACTCGGAGAAGCTGATCGGCCGCGAAGAACTGGCCAAGATGAACGCGCGCAGCGTGCTGGTCAACGTCGGGCGCGGCGAGGTGATCGATGAGGAAGCGCTGATCCAGGCGCTGCGCGAAGGGCGAATCGCCGGAGCCGGACTGGACGTGTTCGCAAGCGAGCCGCTGAGCCTGAACAGCGAACTGCTGGAGCTTCAGAGCGTGCTCTGCACCCCGCATATGGCCGGTGTGGGCTGGGAAAACGTGGCGCGGCGCATCGAGACCGTGTGGGAGAACCTCGATGCGGTGTTGCGTGGGGAGGTCCCGCGTGGGGTGATCACGGCGACCAAGCGTGCGCCGGAGATCCAAGCGGTTTAGCGGCCGCAAGGCCAACGATCAATTGGCCGTTGGCAATGGTGGCACAACTTGAAGCGGGGGTGGCGCCGGGCAAACGGCGGCACCCCCGATTGCCGCGGATCAGCTGCCGCGGATCAGTTCGGCGCAGCGCTCACCAATCATCATCACCGTGAGATTCGGATTCACCGTCACCAACTCCGGCATCACCGACGCATCGGCCACCCGCAACCCGGTCACCCCCTTAACCCGCAGCTG